>JAMOTL010000111.1 GCA_027062285.1 Nautiliaceae bacterium | reverse complement strand
CTTCCTATTCCTTTTTCTTTCATCATTTCAATAACATCTGCGTATGTGTAAGGAGGATATTTTGATTTTTCAAAATAAGATTTTCTAATCTTTTTTTCTCCTTCTTCTATTTCATAGACTTTTACAGGATAAATCAAGTTAAACCCGTTTTCTAAAATTTTTGTAATAAATTCTTCTTCTTTTGTAAATATTTTAAACTTCTCTTTTAAAACTTTTGCCTCTTTCATTTGAGAGGCTATAAATTTTCTAAATATCAAATCATACAACCTTAAATGTTCACCGCTTATTTCCATATTTTTTGTAAGTACAAAACTTTTTAAATCCTCTTTATCCATTGAAGTCGTAGCCCTAATCGCCTCATGAGCCCCGCCTTCTTCAAAACTTCTAAGTTTTATATATTCTTGCCCGAAATTTTCGATGATATACTCTTTTGCAATGCTCTTGCCAAGAGGAGAAATTCTGTGGGAATCAGTCCTGTGATAGGTAATAAATCCCAGCTCAAAAAGCTCTTGTGCTAATTGCATGGTCTTTTGAGGAGAAAATCTAAGCTTCATAGCCGATTCTTTTAATAAATCAGATGTATTAAATGGTTTTTCTATTAAACTTTCTTCTTTTTGGGATATTTTTTTAATTTCTATTACTTCAGGAATACTTTCATAAAATTCAATAGCTTTTTTCTTATCTTCAAATTCAAAATCCACTTTAACCTCATCAAACTCCACTCTTACTACATAAACTTTTTCTTTTAACTTTTCTGTTCTTTCGCATATCCATTTAAGCACGGGAGTTTGAACCCGTCCGGCGGAGAGATGTGCGTTATTTAAAAGTTTTTGTAAATATTGAGATACTTTAAATCCTACCCACCTGTCAGCTATTCTTCTTACAAACTGAGCGGCGACTAAATTCATATCAACACTTCTTGGATTATTCATAGCCTCTTCAAAAGCATATTTTGTTATTTCGTGAAATTCTGCTCTTTTTATATTAAAGTTATAAGGCTTATTGTTTAAACTTAAATCAAACGCTATTTTCTCGCCTTCTCTATCAGGATCGGTAGCTATAAAAACCTCTTCTACCTCGCTTGAAGAGAGATTAAGAGCTTTAAGGATTTTATCTTTATCTTCTAATACTTTAAATATCGGAATATACTTATTAACAACTCCCCAAACTCCCTCATTTTCAACTAAATCAAAATCATGCCCGATACTTGCCGTAATTACCAACACCCTATCTTCAAGTAAAATTTCATATACGCTAATCCCGTCAATTATTCTTCTGCTTGGACGTCCGAAAAACGAACTAATCGTTTTGGCTTTTGTAGGAGATTCAACTACCACAAAAGTAGTTTTAAGGTTTATTTTTTCATTAGTTTTTCTACTCTCATCCACTTCTTTTAAAAGAGTATCCAAATCTATCTCATCTACTCTTTTAAATTCTGCTTCGCTAAACCATCTTAGTTTTTTTCTTAAAGAATAAAAAGCTTTTTGATTATCAACAAGCGTTAAAGCTATACCTTTTGTCAAATGCCCTTTATAAAACCTGCTGGCTCTCCCGCTTGCCTGAATATATCCCGTAATGTCGGCTGTAATTATCTTTTCCCCGTCAAAACTAATTTCAGGGGAGTTTTTTATTTCATTTTCATATCTTTTAATAAGCTCTTTTAGTTTTTCGGAAATTTCTTTTAATTTTTCTTCCACTTTTGGATGAAGCTGGGTAAAAAACACATATTTTTTCATAAAGTTAATATAATTTTGGATTTCTATCGCTTCTTTGGTGTCTAAAATTTTATTTTTCATTAAATAAGGAAAAACCGCTAAAGTTATAAAATATAAATTTCTGTAATTTTCTTCTTTTAAATTAAATTCCATTTTAGGAACACCTACAAAAAGCGTATATCTTACGGCTTCCGGTAAATCTATGCCTCTTGCCAGGGGATTTCTGTAGCTGGCAAACCCGACAAAATAACATTCCCCTTTTTTAAATTCTTCCAAATGTTCCTCAAACTCCTCATAAGTATAAGCTTTTATTCCGTTTGTATTTAAAAATTCCGTATATTCATACAATGTTTCCTTTGTTTCATTTCCCGGTAAAAACAGAAGTCCCCCACGTCCTAGTTTTTTTATCCACTCAATAGATTTTTGCCAAGAATAATTTTCATCATATAAATCTTCTATATTTCTCAAATTAAGATTCGGACGGCTTACCTCAAACCCCAAAAGATACCTAAACAGTAAAATTCTTTTTGAGCGCGGATTTGCGGTAGCTGATGAGACAATGAGATTCCCTTTTTTCTTTTTTGAAAGTTTTTCGAGTTTTTCATACTCTTTATTTTCAATAAGTTTTAAAGCATATTCCAAATCTTCTTCGCTAAACCCAAGAAGACCTAAAACATCCGTTATCTTTCTACCGCTTTTTAATATAGAATCAACATCATCTACAAAAACCAGCTCAAATGTTTTATTGATAATATCTTTGTTTTTATATAAAAACTGAGTAGTTGTAATTAAAATATCATATTCGCCTTTTTCTATAAGCTCTTTTTCTTTCTTTTTACCTGTATAAGCCAAGACATCTATACCCCACTCTTTAAATTTCTCAAGTGCTTGAAGTACAAGAAGTTTTGTGGGAAATATAATATAGGTATTTTTTACAAATGCGCTAAGTAACAATCCAAATGTTGTTTTTCCAATTCCGGTTGGCGCTAAAAGAGCAAAAGAGTTATCTAAAAAAAATCTCTTTGCCCACATTTTTTGAATGGAACTTAGTTCATTCCCTGTTTTTGATTTGAAAAATTCATTAAACGATTTTAATTTTTTATCCGCTTCACAAAATTTTTCAAAATTTTCGAGTTCTTCGCACAATTCAAAATTTTCAATCTCTTCCATACATTTATCGCAAAATTCTCCCCTGTCTAATCTTATCGATGAAATATCGCCATAGCACCTTGGACATCTGTTTTTATAAATTGTTTCCAAAACTCCCATTTTTTGCCTTTATACAAAAATTTTATTCAAAAATTACATCAATTGACCATAGTCAATGAAAACTAACAAAATAATAACTAAAATACTTCAAAACAACAAAAGGAGAAAAAAAATGTTCGGATTATTCGGAAACAAAAATGAAAGTAAAAAACCTCAAGCTTGTGATTTACCATTTTTATGCTGGCAATGTGAAATGAGCGCACCAGGCGGATGCGGAAGTCATGGAGAAAGCAAAGGTGTTTGTGGTAAAGACGCTACAAAATCAAGACTTCAAGATACTATGATATTCGGTCTTAAAGGTCTTAGCGCATATAGAGAACATGCCAATGAACTAATAAACGATCTTGGAGATGAAGAAGCTAAAAAAGTACTTAAAGAAATAGATGATGTAAATGCTGAAACTTTATATTTTACTCTAACAAACGTAAACTTTAATTTTGACGAACATATCGCACAACTTATGAAAGTAGGAAATGCGGGTGTAAAAGTTATGGATTTATTAAGTGATTTACATACAAAAGCACTTGGTATCCCAACTCCTATTGAAGTTACTCAAAATAAAGCGGAAGGAAAAGGTATTTTAGTTTCAGGACACAACCTTGATATGCTTGAAAAACTTCTTAAAAGAATAGAAGAAAGAGGCTTAAGTGATAAAATCAACGTATATACTCATTCTGAAATGCTTCCGGCTCACGGATATCCACATCTTAGAAAATTCAAAAACTTAAAAGGTAACATAGGTAAAGCTTGGTTTGACCAGACTGATATTTTCAGCAAATGGAACGGAACATGTGTAGTAAACACTAACTGTATCGTACCACCTGAAAAATCACCTAAAGTTAAAAAATATATTGACAGACTTTATACTTACAAAATCACAGGTGTGGAAGGCGCTAAAAAAATAGAAAATGATAATTTCGATCCATTAATCGATCATACTTTAGAACTTCCTGATGTAACGGGATTTGACAGCGATGAAAAAATCAAAACAGGACATCACTATAAAACAGTTCTTGAAGCATACGGAGCAAAAGTACTTGATGCTATCAAAGAAGGAAAACTAAAAAGAGTTTGGGTAATTGCCGGATGTGACGCACCTGGTAGAAAAAGAGATTACTTTAGAGAATTGGCACTTGCGATTCCAAAAGACCACATTATTATCACATCAAGCTGTGGTAAATTTAGATTCAACGACGTAGATTTCGGAACTGTACCTGGTACTGACATTCCAAGATATATCGACCTTGGACAATGTAATGATTCTAACGGTGCGGTACATATAGCATTAGCAGTAGCTAACGCTCTTGGAATCGAAGATGTAAATGAACTTCCTGTATCAATCGCACTTATGTGGATGGAGCAAAAAGCTATTATTATTCTTTTAGCACTGCTTAGCCTTGGAATAAAAGATATTTATATCGGACCAAACGCTCCTCAATTCATAAACGAGGATATTTACAATTTCTTAAAAGAAACATTCAATCTAGGAGTAATTTCCGGAGATATTCACAAAGATTTCGGTAAAGAACTAGCTAGTTAATTCGTTTTAACCCCTCCCTCCTTCGAGGCTTTGCCTCACTACTTTTTTTAATTGTTCAAAAGGCATCGGCTCATAAAAGTAAAATCCTTGCAAATAATCACAACCTATTTTTTTTAAAATTTCTACTTGTTTAGCATTTTCGACACCCTCAACTATAGTTTTCATTCCAAGTTTATGGGCAAAGTTTATTATAGTTTCCACTATTACCACATCCTTTGATGAATGTTCTAAATTTTTTACAAAAGAAGTGTCTATTTTTAAATATTCCGCAGGAATATCTTTGATATAAGCTAAAGAAGAATAACCGGTTCCAAAATCATCAATAGAAATTTTTAAATCTTTTGCCTTAAAAAACTCAAAAAGTTTTTTAGAATATTCAAGATTCAACACTATTTCCCTTTCAGTAAGTTCAATCAAAATAGGTAAATTTTTGACATTTTTAAAAAGGTTAAAGATATGTTTTTTGTCATTTAAAGACTTGCCTGAAATATTAAATGACAAAGGTATATTTATTTCTTTTACTATTTTCACAAGCTCACAAAACATTTTCTTTTCTATTTCTTTTATCTTACCGCTTTTTTCCGCATAATCAATAAACTCCTCCGGTAAAACGATTCTGTTTTTATATCTTGCTCTTAATAGACTTTCAGCACCAACTATCTTACCGCTTTTAGAATCTACATAAGGATGAAAATAATAAATAAAATCATTATTTTTTAGGGCATATGAAATGATTTTTCTCCCTTCTTGATATTTTAAAAGTAATTTATAAATATTTCTGTTATAAAAATCAAATTCGTTTTCCCCTTTTTGTCGAGCATACTCCAATGCTATAAAAGCTTTTTCCAATAAACCCAAAGAATCAATATCATCTTTTGGGAATAGAGAAATTCCTATATTGACACTTAAATCAATTCCGTCCAAATGTATGTTATTAAAAATATATAATATTTTTTCGATACAGTGATATAACTTTGATAAATCGTCATATTGGATACAAACGGCAAAATCATCCGCTCCGACTCGGGCTATTAAATTATCAGGAAAATTTTTCTTTAATGTATCCGAAATTTTTAAAAGTACATTATCCCCGATATCTTTAGAAAAAACCTGATTTATTACCTTAAAATCTTTTATATCTATCACCGCTATAGCATATTTTTCATCAGGGTTTAAAAATACGGAAAGCTTATCAATAAAACCATCTCTATTTAAAAGTCCGGTTAATGTATCATAATATTTGATTTTCGTAATTTTTCGCTTTAGTTTATATTCATTTGAAATATCAGTGGCAATAGACATATAATATTTTTTTCCATCGGGGGTCCTAACCGGAAAAATTTTATCTTTTAAATAAAAGAGTTCTCCATTTTTTTTCTTATTTATAAAGACCCCTTCAAATATCTCTCCTTTTGTAAGTTTTTTCCAAAAATAATCATAAAATTTTTTAGATTGGATACCTGATTTAAAAACTCTCGGATTTTTGCCTAATAACTCCTCCAATTTGTATCCGCTTATATCTGAAACAGCTTTATTGGCATATATTATATTCGCTTTTTCATCAGTTATCACAATCCAGGAATATTCTTTATCTATTGCGTTTTTTATAAGAGTAAGCATTGAGAGTTCATCAAGTTTTTCAAGGCTAAATTCAATTAGTTTTTTCAATTTATCGAAAAAAAACAACTCATTTTTAAATTCATTTTTATATTTTGAAACCAATAAAACAACTCCGTAAGGAATATTACGTTTATAAATTGGTATTACAATCAAATATTTGATTGAAAATTTTTGTAGAAATTCTTTTAGTTTTTTTGAAAGACAATTTTCCTTTTCAATATCTTTAAAAATTAAAATTCTATTCTTTAAAAAAGTATTAATAATTTGACACTCATTATTTTTCAAATAAAACAATGTCTCTATTTCTTTGTACTTTCCCACTATTTTAGGGCAAATGTGAAATTGAAGTTTGTTTTCGTTTTTCTTTAAAAAACAAGAAAAAAGCGTATAATTTGAAAAAACATCCATAAGTCCGCTAAAAATATCATCTTCATTTTTAGCATTTATTAAAACATCTGCACTGATTTGTAAAAGATTTAAAATTTTATTCGACTTATACTCATCAGTAATATCACACAAAAAATACTTTTTTTTATCTTTAACGATTTTATAATAATATTTTTGATCGTTACATACCGTTTCATAAACATTCCCGCTTATATTAACAAAAAGGTTATTAAATCTTTTTCCTTCTATATTTACACCAAAAATACTTTTTAAATTTTCGGAAACTTTTTTTATTATTCCATTTTCAACTTCTACAAATATGACACTATCCATTTTTTACCAACTAAAATATTTTTTAATTTTTTCTTTATCCTTAATTATTAGCTTGCTGTCTTTATTTTCAATAATACCCAGATTTTTAAATTCTTTTAATTTTCTACTTAATGTTTCAGGTTTTATATTCAAAAGACTGGCAATATTATGCTGTTTTAAATCTTCAAACAATTCACTGTTTTCATAAATGAATTTTGCTATTTTAGTTTTGGTATCTAAAATTAAATTATTGTGTATCATATTATCAAGATAATCCATCTTTTTTAAAAGAGAACTCATTATATTAAAACAGATATCTCCCTTTTTCATAAATTCTTTAAATTTTTCAAATTCTATTTTTATAACTATTCCGTCGGTATCCATTGCACAATTGGCCGGATACGGGATATTTTCGATGTTCGCTCTTTCTGCGATTAAAGATACCGGCTTAAATTTATGAATTATTAATTCATTTCCTTTAGGATCCACTTTATAAACTCTAGCAGTGCCTTTATAAATTATATGTAAATATGAGGGTGTTTCTTTTTCATAAAAAATTATTTCGTCTTTTTTTAGCTTTTTAATAATTGTAAAACTCGAAATCTTTTTAATTTCATCATCGCTTAAATTTCTGAAAATAAATATATTTTTCAAATCCATACCGACCTCTTATTTCAAATAATTTTTATCCTATTTTAACAAAAAAAAATTAATATTTTGATTTGAGTCAATTAATTTTATCATATGTTTAGTTATAATCGAATAAACTTAGTAAAAAGGAATAAAATGATAGAAATAAAAAAAGTTGCGTTTGAACCTATGAATGAAATTCATGAAAACGAAACTAAAATTTTAGAAAAATTAATTGAAAAAATAGAAAAAAAAGAATCATTGGAAGAGATTTATGAAGAATTTCTAAATGACGTTAAAAATCATTTCGCATTTGAAGAAAAATTGATGGATAAATATGATTTTTTTGCCAAAATACCACATAAAATGGAACATACAAGAATTATAAATGAGCTTGAAGAGCTCAAAAAAGAGCTGAGTAATTATGATCTGCTTAAAAAATATTTTCAAGAGCATTTCCTTCCATGGCTGGACAATCATATAGCAACAATGGATACTGTAACAGGCGGCTTTTTTAATATGATTAACGCTCAAATATAAATTTTTCAGCAAAAGCTGGCTTTAGTTCGTCAAGCCAAGTCGCCTTTTCGTCAAACTTGGCAAAAAATGGAATATCTACATATTCATCATTTTTAGCTTGAAGCATATTTAATACGAACACTTTTTCTCCGTTTATTTCACTAACCCCTGTTACTGCCACTTTGCCGGGAGTCGCACTCATACTAGGGCCTCTAACCGTTCTAGCAAGTCCGCTGACATTTCTTATGGCATTTTTATAAATTTTCCATGCTTCGTATAATGGAATTTCAAAATAATGTTTAGCCCCGGTATCACGAGGTATAAACATATAATACGGAATCATTCCTAAAGCCACCTGTCTTTTCCACATATTTTCCCATACCTCGCTACTGGCATTAATATGTCTTAATACCGGAGCCTGAGTTCTAATTATAGCTCCTGTCTTTCTAATATTTTCTACGGCTTTTTCTAAAACTTCACTTTCAAGCTCTTTATAATGATTAAAATGCGCCATAAATGCCAAATTATAGCCGCTGTCTATTATTTCTTTAAATAAATTCAATAAATCTTCGCTATCAGCATCACTTACGAACCTATACGGCCAAAATCCTAAAACTTTACTTCCAAAACGAATATTTCTAAGATGAGGTATTTTCGCTTTTAAAATCGGTTCAATATACGCTCTTAGAAGTTTCGAACTCATAACTAAAGGATCACCGCCTGTAAATAAAATGTCTGTAATTGTAGGATTTGCTTTTATGTATTCAATTAAAACCTCCACCTCTCGACTGGCAAACTTAAGTTCATTAATACCGGTAAACTGAGGCCATCTGAAACAAAAACTACAATACGCATGACAAGTTTGCCCCTGTTTTGGGAAAAATAAAATCGTCTCTTTATATTTATGCTGACTGCCTTCGAGTTTTTTTCCGTTAATTTCAGGAATATTTTCTTTTTGTCCCGCAGGATGAGGATTTAAGCTCATTCTTATTTCATAAACAGCTTTTTGTAACGCTTCTTTTTTATCTAAATTTTTAATGAGTTTTTCGTAATGTTCAGGTTTTAGCATTTCTTTTTGAGGAAAAACCAATCTAAAAATAGGATCGTGTTTAAAATTTTTCCAATCAATTAAACTAAGTACGTAACTATTTACTTTAAAAGGAAAAACCAAAGACGCTATTTCAATCTCTTTCATTTCGTTATCAGGTAAAAATTTTTCCTTTTCGTTCAATTCTTTAAAAGTTTTAATATTATATGCTTTATAATTCATCAAACTCCTTTAATTAGTTTTTTATAAATGCGATAACACAGGATAGTTAATTTATCAAGAGACCTGGCAGAAAATAAAAATTATTTTTTTATTATATCAACAAAACATAAAAGGAACCTAAATTTTGAATGTATTTTTAGATAAATAATAAATTTTCTTTATATTTTGCGATTTATTATATAATTTGAAAAAAAGGATTTGATATGAGTTTTGTTGATATGATTGAACTTGACGTTCCGGCAAACGCCGTTATTTTAAAAAGATTCGAAGGGGAAATAAATTCGATAGTTAAAATAAACGACAAAGAAATCCAGGAAATGAAAATAAAAAAAGACGCCGTATTATTTTTTACCGTATCAAAAAATTATGACAATCCCATAAAACCTGAATTTACAATTTTAATTTATACGGCAAACAACGCAACAATAGAAGTTATTTTTGAAAGCGACAAAAAAACGGAGTTAAAAGAGCTTGAAGAATACGTAAAATCCATTATTATATAATCTGATATTTTTTCAGTTCCTCTTCGCTTATCCCTTCAATCAATCCCAGATTTTTCAATTTTTCAATTATTTCTTTCGTAGTATCGACATCAGGCGGCCATTCTCTGTCAAAATCATCAATGTTTTTATCTTTATTAGTCCCGTCAATACCGATGATATCTTCAATCCAGACATCTCTTAGAGCATCAATATTGTTTGTAACCCTCCACATAAGCATATAAGGATTAAAAGTTTCCGGCGTGTTAATAAAAACAACAATTCTTAAATGATTTTTAAGTATTTTTATTCTCTCAAAAACCTCTTTTGCTTTTTTAGTTTTATTATATTTAATCACACATATAGGATTTTTGGTATGGGTCATATACTGTTTAATCTCTTCTATACTTTCATCAAGCTCTTTTAATTTTTCAGACAGTTCTTCATCACTTAACAGCTCAATTTTTTTACTATCACTTTCTGAAGTAGCATCAATGCCAAGCTTACCGCCTACAAGCTCTTCAATACTTGAATGGTCAAGCTCATCGACAATACCTTTTGAGATTAATATATTTCGTGGATTGAAATGATTTAAAATATATTCGGTAATTTTTTCATAATCCCTAAGCTTTGGGGCGTCTTCATTTACAAATATTGCATGTTTTACAAAACTCATCTGCCCGACTCCCCAGAGACTGTGCATTATTTGCAAACTGTGTCCCGGATACCTCGGAGCGATTTTACATAAAATCAGATTATGAAACACACCATTTTCAGGCATTGCATAATCAATTAAATCAGGAGATGTAGTTTTAAGAAGCGGCAGAAAAATTCTCTCAGTAGCATATCCCATATATTTATCTTCCAAAGGCGGTTTTCCTACAACCGTAGCGTAATAAACAGGGTCTTTTTTTGTAGTAATGGTATCAACATGCATAACCGGAAAAGGCTTTTTAAGCGTATAATATCCCGTATGGTCACCAAACATTCCTTCTATTTCCATCTCTTCAGGATCACACCACCCTTCAATTACTATATCCGCATCCGCCGGCACTTCAAGGTCGTTTGAAACGCATTTCACAAGACGAGGATTTTTTCCTCTTATAAATCCGTATAACATTACTTCAAATATCCCTGGAGGCATCGGCGCAGTCGCACACCAGGTCCACAGAGGGTCTCCGCCTATAGCAACGGCTACTGGCATTTTTAGCCCTGCTTTTTTATATTCCCAAAAAAGATGAGCGCTGTCTTTATGTATTTGCCAGTGAAGTCCGAGCCTTTTATCGTCATATACCTGAAGACGATACATTCCCACATTCCTAATCGAGCCGTCAAGGCTTTTAGTATAAACCTGTCCCATTGTAATAAATTTGCCGCCGTCAAGTTCCCAGGTTTTAAGAATCGGCAGTCGGCTGAGTTTTGCAGCTTCGCCTTCATAAATATGATATTGACAATCTCCTGATGTTACGCTTTTTGGTATTGTATTTTTAATGGCAAAAAGTTTTCCGAAAGCTTTTAATTTTTCACTAAGAGTCTTAGGAGGCTTCATTTTTATAAGATTTTCAATCTCTAAGGCAATTTCTTCTAAATCTTTTCCAAAAATTTCCCTTACCACTTCATCATTTGCAAAAATATTCATAACAACCGGCATATCAAACTTTTTTTCGCCTTCAACCGGGTTTGTAAACATTAAAATTTTTGGATTTTTCTTTTTTGCTTCTATATATGCGAGATGTGGAATTTCAAGATTTACATCAAGCGGAGTATCTATTATTTTTATATATTTTTGTAAATCAGAAAGATTCATTTTTTTCTCCTAATATTTTCATAACCTGATATAAAATCACTATCATTTTAATTACGTTTTTTAATATTTCTCTTTTATATTTCTTATCTATTTCATCAATTTCAACAATGCTTAAACTCTCAAGCGCTTTAATGATTATTTCGGATATCTCTTGCGGATAATGTTTCAGGGATTCTCTGATTTTCTCAGCGTCTTGTGATTCCAAAGCATCCGGGGGCAAAAAAGTTACAAAATACATAGCAAGTTTTTTCGCAACTTCTTTTTCATCTTCTATAAATTTACTCATATCTTCTACAAAATCTTCATGTAAATCTTCATTTTTTAACATCTCAAAAAAATTTTTAAGCGCCTCAATCTCTTTTTCATTAAGTTCATTTAAATCAAAAATAGTTGAAGTTATTTTTTCAAAATTGTCATACCAGCTTGTCAGATTCGCTAAATACACCGCAAAAACCTCAAAAATATCACTACCTTGTTTTTTTGCTATCTTATCAATGATTTTTAAAAGTGTTTTCATAAACGGCCTTTATCTGTTTATACTGAAATAATCCTTTTAAAACTCCTTCTTCCACTTCGGCAAGAGACGGTTTTGAAAGTTTTAATTTTAGATTTGGAGCATGCATAATCTCTTTTATCATATTGCTTAAATCAGGTTCATGTCCTACGATTGCCACAACACCACTTTTGCCGTCCAGAATTTTTTTTAATTCGTTTATACCGCTTCCCGGCAGTAAAAGTGAACTCTCTTCGTAGTTGGCATTTTTATAAAATTTTTTAAGAACTTCAGCAGTCTGTTTGGCACGCAGAGCCTGAGATGTAATTATGTAGTCTATTTTCGGATAAATAATCTTAATAACATTAAAAAATCTGAATGCCCTTTTAACTCCCCTACGGGTCAAAGGTCGATCAAAATCATGTCCTAGAAATTCATTTCTTTCCATAGCAAGCGAATGTCTTATAAATAAGATTTTCATTTTTCCTTCCTTAATAAAACTCCGGTAAGATATAAGGAATTCGGTATGTTTAACAAATACGGATGGTCAATATCTTGCTTCATAAATTCTATTACTTCCAGATATGAATTGTCAATAATACTGCTGCTAAGAGCTAAATCCAAAAGGTCTTTTGAAGTAATGGAATGCGAACAGCTAAAAAGCGCTAAATATCCCCCTTCTTCTAAGATTTTTAAAGAATTTACTATCAAATATTTCCATCCCTTAATGGCACCTTTTCTGGCGCTTTTATTTTTGGCAAAAGCCGGAGGATCGATTATTATTAAATCATAAGTATTTTTTTCTTTTTCTAAAAATTTAAAAACATCAGATTTTACTATTTCATAATTTTCAATACCGTTAAGCTCACAGTTTTTTTCTATCAAAGAACAGGCAAGTGCCGAAATTTCTACAAACTTTGTAAACTCAGCTCTGGCGTAAATCCCAAAACCGCCGGCGTTTGCGAATAAATCAAGCGTTCTTTTATTTCCGTATTCTCCTACAATTTTTCTGTTTTTTCTCTGGTCAAGAAAAAATCCCGTTTTTTGCCCTTCTTTTAAACGAGTATAAAACTTTTTATTGTTTTCTAAAATAATAAACTCATCATCGACTTCTCCGTAAAGAGTCTGCGATGCTATTTCAAGACCCTCTTTTTGACGGATTTTGTCACCTTTTTCATATATGCCTTTAGGATTTAAAAGTTCTATTAACAATTCGATAATAATACCCTTAAAATTATCCATTCCGGCAGTAGTAAAACTTACTATAATATTATTTTGATACATATCGACTATAAGGCCTGGAAGAAAATCGGCTTCAGAATGGATAAGTCGCATAGAATTTGTGATATTCCAAAGTTTTTCTCTTTTTTTTACAGCTTTTTCAATTCTGTTTTTAAAAAATTCTTTATCGATATTAGTTTTTTCAAAACTCACGATCCTAGCCGTAATTTTACTGATAGGGTTAATAAACGCGGTGGCTACATATTCTCCCTTATATATCAAATCGGCAATAGTTCCGGGGTCGCATTTAGGAATAATTTTCAGTTCGTTTTGATAAAGCCAGGGAGCTCTTTTTTTAAGTTTCTCATACCCTTGTTTTGTTATTTCTATTTTCATACCGCCTCTTTATAAATTCCGTTCTTTTTAACATATTGTATCAAATCGGCATAAGTTTTGTTACTTGAAAGCGTCTTAGCATCCCCTATTATCAACAGTTTTCTTTTAGGTCTTGTTATTGCTACGTTTAATCTTCTGATATCACTTAAAAATCCGATTTCTTCTTTATCGTTTGCCCTTACTAAACTTACGATTATTATCTCTTTTTCACGTCCTTGAAATCCGTCAACCGATTTTATTTCAATATTATGTTCTATTATTTTTTTCATATACTCTTCATGGTCTTTGTAAGGTGTAATAACCCCGATATGTTCTTCTTTTGCTCCGTTTAAAATAAATCTATCCACCAGTTCTTTTACAAATTCAGCTTCTTTTGGATTATATTTTGAAGGTGAGCCTTTTTTTACCGCTTCAAGAAATTTCCCTTGCGTATCAAAAAATACATACGGCTCAAACCCTCCATAAAATTCATCGTCTTTTATTCCCAAATCTTTTATTGTTATATTTTTAATCTTTTCATATGTTTTTACCTTACATTCATAAAACTCACAGCTTGGAAAATTATTTATTTTTTCGTTCATTCTGTACTGGATTTCAAGAGTATGTAAAGCATCCGAATAAAGATGTGAAAATCTCTCAAACATACTGATTCTAAGTCTTTCGTCATTACTTAAAATAGTCGGAGGAAGTTGTTTATGGTCTCCAGCAAATATAGCCTGAGGCGCTTTAATTAAAGGAATGAGGGTGCTTGGCTCCATAGCCTGCGCCGCTTCATCCAAAAACACTACGTCAAATTCCTTTCCTTCCAAAAATTCACTCCCGGCTCCTGAATTCGTAGCAAACACGGCATCGGCGTTATTTAAAATATCTTCCATTATTTCTTCAGTTATTTTATTTCTTTCATCGTATAGTTTATTTATTTTTTGCTGGATTTTTATCCATTCTGCCATTTCTCTAACCCATTCTGCTTTTACGCCTCTTTTGCCTTTTCCTTCTTTTGCAAGTTTTAAAATCTCCTCATCGCTCATACCCCTTCTTCTGGCGGGAGTCGGTTTTTTTGTTCTTTTTTCCTGTAAATACTTTAAATCATCTATTTTTTTTATAATTTTTTCTACCTCTTTATATCTTTTATCACGTCTTATTTTTACATCCAAAGAGTATTTCATAAGTGAACTTTCTATTTTTGCCGGATGTCCTATTCTTACAATGTTATAATCTTTTAGTTTTTCCATTATATTATCTACTGCCACATTACTATCGGCACTCACCAGTATTTTTTTCTTAAGTTCGATATGTTTTTTTATAACTTCAGCAAGCGTGGTGGTTTTACCGGTACCCGGAGGGCCGTGGATTAGAAATGTCTCTGAATTTATACTGAATTTAAGAGCCTTATTTTGCGATTCGTTTAAATTTTCACTAAAAACGTCCGCCTCTTCTATCTGAGGTTTTTTATGACCAAGCAAAATTTCATTACTAAATCTGCTTTCTTTATTTTTTACACCCTCTAGCGCTTTTAGCATTCTTTTAAAAGTAATATCATTTACATATAAATCAAGCCTATATAGTTTGCTTCTGAAAATCGGCTCTTTTGAATAAACTTCTATAAAGTTTTTACCAACGGCACTGACTGTTGCTTCTTGGGCGAATTTTAGAGGTTCGCCTTTACTAACTAATACGATATCTCCTACTTTTATCTGGTGTTCGGGCATATTGTTTCTATTGAATCTATAAATTTTAAAATCTAAAAATTCACCTACAAATCTCATCCTGAGCCCTAAAACGGCTCTTCCTCTTTTTTGTCTTTCAACTCCGCTTAAACGTTTAATCTCTTCAAGATGAAACTCCATTTCCGCTTTTCTTTCTTTTTCGATAAGCTCGGCAAAATATTCATAATATTCGTTTTCGTCTTTAAATTTATATTTAATCATTACCCCTCCTAAATTTTTACACTTGAAATCAATATTATAAACGCTAATAAATTTATACCATAAAAAGCCCATTTTTTCTTTATTGCTATAAACGAAAGCAATATAAAAAAAATCAAAAACCAAAGTGAAATATTAACATAATAATATTTCCCTCCAAAACTGAGATATTTTAAAATTATTCCATCAAAAATACCGCCTAACCCCAAGAAATGTAACACAACTTCCAAAGGATAAAAAACAGAAAACAAAATATTTATAATAGGAGACAAAAGCTGATAATTATTCATATATCCAAAAAAACAGTGCCCCCAAATAAACATAACTAAAAACATATAAAAACTCAGTAAAAAAGAAGTATATAAATTTGCCTTATAATAATTAAAAAAAAGATAGATATAATAAACTCCAACCATACTCAGCAAAAATCCAATACTAAAAATTTTTGTAAAAAATACAAAAAACGCTATAAAAAAAGTATAAATCAAAATTTTTATATTTAAAATATCTCGCAAAGTAAAAAAGAAAAAAAATACAACCACTTCCAATACATACGCCCTGATTAACGAAGGAGGAAAAGAAGTAAATTTTAAATATAAAAATTCCATAATCAAAACCACTATTCCTATATCTACAAGTTTATTCCTGTAAGGAAATTTTTTATGAAAAAATCGATAAACCGGGGAAATAATCATAAATAAAATAAAACTGATAAACCCCAAATGTAACCCACTAAGCGCAAAAAGATGTGAAACCCCAAGAGCAGCCAACTGTTTTCTTGTATCAAAATCAATGGAAGAGCCAAGAAAAAGCGCTTTAAACAGATTAGATATTTTGATACTTTGGTGCTGTTTTTCTATTTTTTCTTCTAAAAAACTTATCGGCTTTAATTTCATATTATAAGAAAAGGCATAAAATGTAGTCAGATATCCCCAAAAACCGACGTTTTTTGTTAGAATCGTTAAAGAAATGTTTTCATTTAGGAGATTTTTTAAGTTTTCTTTTGAGGTGGTATAAAAAGTTAATGTTTCATTTTTTATTTTTAAAACAAAATAATTTTTCTTTTTATATTGATTCACCACTTTCACATCAAGTGTCTGAGAAGGTTTATATTTAAAATCTAAAAAGCCCAAAAAAGAGAACTGAAGTCTAAAAACTATTAAAAGTAAAATCCAAAAAACTACTACAACCCTCAAATCGTAGGCATTTCAATAGTGGCTTCTGTAGGGGCTATTTCATTTACTTCGCTTACTTTATCGGTAAATAGTGTATATTTTTTATGGAAGAGCATATCCACAGTACCTGTAGGACCGTTTCTTTGTTTTCCTATAATAATTTCAGCATCTTCTACTTCTTTTTCTTGGAAATCTATTTCAACAGCTTTACCTTTTTCAAGAGCCTCTTTTTGTTTTTGTTTTGCCTCCATTGCTTTATATACGTCGTCTCTATAAATAAACATAATAATATCGGCATCTTGCTCAATAGCTCCTGATTCTCTAAGGTCACTGAGCATCGGTCTTTTATTCGGTCTGCTCTCAAGCGCTCTGTTTAGCTGAGACAGAGCGATAATAGGTATTTGAAGTTCACGGGCTAAAAGCTTAAGACTCCTACTAATTTCAGCAATAGCAAGATGTCTTTCTCTTTGGTCAGATGAAATCAGCTGTAAATAATCGATAATAGCCAAAGAAAGCTCCGGATTTTGAGCTTTTAATTTTCTAAGTTTCGCTCTAATCGTATGAATGTTAATATTTCCTTCATCATCAACAAAAAGAGGTTTGCTTGAGAGCTCATCAGCCACGGCGGAGAGTTTACTCCACTCTTCATCATTTAAATTACCTCTTCTGATATCCTGTAAAGGAATTTTACCGGCCGCACTCATCATTCTTAGCATCAGCTGTTCTGCGGGCATTTCCAAAGAAAAAACCGCCACCCCTTTATCCTGTTTTAATACGTTTAGGGCAATATTTAAAGCAAAAGCAGTTTTCCCCATTGAAGGTCTGGCTGCGATAATTATCAAATCCCCTTCTCCAAAGCCGCTTGTCATTCTGTTAAGTTCTACAAATCCCGTATCAAGACCTGTAACGATTTTATTCTTTTTAGCAGCCTGTTTTTTAATAAATTCTAAAGTATCACTGATAATAATGCTTGAATTTTTAAAATCTCCCGATAAATTAGAAGTAGCAATAGAAAATAGTTTGCTTTGAATTTCTTCAACTTCCTCAATAGCTCTTTTATCTTCTTCTAAAACTATTTTTTTAATTTCATTTGATAGATGAATAAGCTCTCTTTTTGTAGCCAAATCTTTAATTTCCCTGGCATACGCTTCTACCGCTTCTACAGGTGCCGTTCCTAAAATTTCTAAAAACAGCTCTTCGTCGTATTTTCCCTTTTTTTTAAGTTCGTCTCTTAAAAAAATCTCATCAATCGGAAGGTCTTTTTTATAAAGCTCCTCCATCGTTTCAAATACATACTGATGAAAAGGTAGATAAAAATCACTCGGTTTTAAAATAGCCGCTACATCTTCATACACTTTTCCATCAAACAAAATAGCACTGAGTATTCCTCTTTCTATATCTAAATTATAAAGATTCAACTATTAATCCTTTAAAATATGTTCGTGTATTGCTTTTAATACGTCTCTGATGTCTTGTGATTCCATTAACGTTTTTAATTTAGCTTTTCTGAGTTTTGGTAAAGAGCGTATAATTGTTTTTATCTCTTCATCGTCTTTTGCCTGTTTTATTTTTTCTACGGCATCTTGTCCCAATACTTTTTCAAGCTTTTCTTTAGTAACTTTACTGGGTTTTAATATCAAAAACATAAATATAAATGCTATAGACGCTATAGACAATCCTACAATATAAATAAGTGTGGTAGCGCTCATCAATCTCCTTTTTATAAATATTATATCAAATTACTCGGCTATTTTTTTAATCTCTTCAAGAAACTTAGGAAGCAGTTCATCTTCTTTATATTTACCGATAATTTCACCTTTTTTGAGTATAAGTCCGTATCCTTTACCGCATGCTATTGCCAAATCCGCTTCTTTTGCTTCACCTATGGCATTTACCACACATCCCATAACTGATAAATTAAGAGGTTTTTTTATATCTTTAACCGCTTCTTCCACCGCTTCTACAATTGGCGGCAAATCTACTTCTATCCTTCCGCATGTCGGACAAGAAATTATATTTACACCCTCTTTCAATCCCAAATCCTGTAAAATCGCTTTTCCTACTCTTATCTCTTCTTCAAGCTCACCCGTTATCGAAACTCTTAAAGTATCCCCTATTCCATCTAAAAGTAAAGCCCCAAAAGCAGCCGCTGATTTAATAGTGGCGTGAAATTTAGTTCCAGCTTCCGTAACACCCAAATGAAAAGGATACTCCACAAGAGGTCTTAACATTCTATACGCTTTTACTGTTCTTATAACGTCACTGGCTTTAAGAGAAACCTTTATATCCCTAAAATCCAAATCCTCCAAAAACTTTATATGCCAAAGAGCGCTCTCAACCATAGCTTTTGGTGTTTGGCCGTATTTGTTTTCAAGATGTTCTTCCAAACTTCCGGCGTTTACTCCTATTCTAATAGGAATTGAGCGTTCTTTACATACTTTTACTATTTCTTTTACTCTCTCCTTGCCACCAATATTCCCCGGATTTATTCTAAGTCCGTCAACTATTTCGGCGGCTTTAAGACCTAAACGATAATTAAAATGGATATCGGCTATTATAGGAAGTGGGGATTTTTCTTTTATTTCTTTCAAAGCATTTGCGTCTTCTTCGTCTAAAACAGCTACTCTTACAATATCCGCTCCAGCAAAATAAAGTCTGTTTATCTGCTCAAGCGTTGAATTTATATCTTTTGTCTTGGAAAATGTCATAGACTGGACAGAGATTGGAGCGTCTCCCCCAATTTCTACATTTCCAACTTTTATTTTTCTTGTGGGATATCTTTTAATCATTCTTTTCCTTTATGAAATGATAGATATATTCGGTGTTACCTTCTTTTCCTTTTATACTAGATTCTTCGCATCTTTTTAAATTCCATCCGAGTCTGCGTGTTTCATTTTCAAAATTTTCTCTGGCTTTTTCTATAGCGCCTTTGTCAGTCACTACACCCTTTTTATCTCTTTTTACATTTTTTCCGACTTCAAATTGCGGTTTAAAAAGCAAAATAATATCATTTTTAGCCAATTCGTTAATTTTATTTATTATTTTTAATAAAGATATAAAACTTACATCACTAACTACGATATCAAATTTTTCCGGATAATCAAAATCCCTTATATCGGTATTTTCATAACTTTCCACTTTTGAATGTTTTTTGATTTTCGGATGAAGCTGATTTGAACCGACATCAACGCACACTACTTTCCTTGCCCCTTTTTCCAAGGAAACTTCACTAAACCCACCGGTAGAACTTCCTATATCCAAAACACTTTTATCCGTAAAATCAATATCATATTTGTCCAGATAATTTTTTAGTTTCCACGCAGCCCTACTTACATAAACTTTATTTTCAAGAATTTCGATTTTATCTTCATCCGATACGTTAAATGAAGGTTTTATTATGATTTTGTTATTGACTTTTACTTTTGATTTTTTTATAAGTTCTTTTGCTTTATTACGTGAATCAAGTAAACCCCTATTCACAATTGCTTCATCGAGCCTCAAAATTACCCTTTTTTATATAAATTTTATCAAATTTTATTCACATATTCACATATTATTGCTATAATAATTCAAACAAATATAAAAGGAGAAAAAATGGGATTCAGTGGATTTTTAGCAATAGCACTTTGTGTAATAGCTACAGGAGCAATTCTTTACTTAGCAATAGACGCAATAAAAAAATCTCCAATAGCAGATTAAGAGAGCAAATCTCTTAAAGAAGCTACAGGCTTCTTTCCTTCATAAATTATTTTATAAACTTCATAAGCAATTGGCGTATAAATTTTGTATCTCTTAGCTAGTTCATAAATAGCTTTTGTAGTATAAACCCCTTCGGCAACCTCACCAAGCTCAGCTAAAATATCTTCGAGAATTTTGCCCTTGGCTAAATTTAGTCCTACTCTGTAATTTCTACTCATAGTAGAATTAGCAGTCAAAAACAGATCACCTGCTCCCGCCACACCTAAGAAAGTATCCTTTTTAGCCCCGAAATATTCTCCGAACCTATCCATTTCCACAAGACCCCTCGCAATAAGTGCCGCTTTAGCATTATTACCCAAATCAAGTCCTTCGCAAATACCTGCGGCTATTGCTATTACGTTTTTATAAGCCCCTGCTACTTCAACACCTTCTACATCGTCATCAATATATATTTTTATAAAATCAGGGAAAAATTTTCCGAATTCTTTTGCAAGTTCTAAATTTTTACTGGCAATAACAAGAGCGGTAGGTTTATTTTGTTTTACTTCTTTAGCAAAAGAAGGTCCGGAAACAAACCCGAGATGTTTTTTATCTACCCATTCTTCAAAAATTTCGTTTAAAAATTTATAACTTTTATTATCAATCCCTTTACTGGCTACAAGAATTTTTTTATTTTTAAGTTTTTCTCCGTGTTTGTCTAAAAATTCCCTTATAGCCTGCGCTGCTATCACGATAATGATATATTCATTTTGTAAAGCTTCATCAAAACCAACGAATCCTTCTATATCTCTTTTATGTCTTGAAGTAATAACTGCACCAGGAATTTTTTGTTTTATTGCGTGATATAAAGCGCTTCCCCAGGCACCCGCTCCTATTACACTTACCATCTCAATCCTTTACAATTTTATCATTTCAAGATCTTGTTTAAATCTTTCTATATCATCTTTATCACCGACTACTATTAAAATATCTCCCGCATCGATTTTATGATTTATTCCTTTTGTAACGAATTGAACGTTTTCACTCATCTCTTTATCTACGATAGCGATTATCAATATATTATAATTTGCCGAAATTTCTTTATAAATATCTTTTATATATCTGCCGTCCAAAAAAGATCCCTGAGGTATTTCAATCTCGGCAAATGAAAGATTGTTGTCTTCAAAAATAATCTCTTCTATAACTTTTAAAGTAAGAGGTTTTTTTAAAATAGTCATTATTCTGTTAGCCGTAACTTCATAAGGATTAATTGTCTTATCTACACCGGCCAGTTTATATTTGTATTCGTTATCTTTATCCGCCACTTTGGCAACTACCCTTTTATCAGGATATAAATCTTTCAGCGTTAAAGACAAAAAGAGATTTTTATCTTCATCTCTTAAAACCGCCAACGCTATATCATAATCTCCTATATTTTGAATTTCAGAATCATTAATTTCTTTTATTCTTATTACATCATAATATCGCTCTTTTGCTCTTTCTTCTTCTTTTTCATCCAAAACAACTACCGTCAAATCTTTTTTACCTATAAACTTTGCCACTCTTTCGCCAAAATCATCAAATCCAAATAATAATATTTTCATATACTACTTCTTTCGACAAGATATTTGAAATAATTTACGCTAACACTATATCCCATCACTACCAAAATATCACCCGATTCGAGTTTTAAATCAAAAGGAGGATTAAAATAAAAATGTCCGTCTTTAATCTTTAATGTTTCGTTTAAAAGCGGCGATTCGTTTTTCTTTAATACTCCGAATAGTACAAGTTTATATTTATCAAAATCTATTTCACCTACAAGTTTTCCATCAAGAATTGAATTTTTAAGAACTATAATTTCGTCTATAACGGCATTTCTTTTTTCAGTCAAAATAGCATCTATAACTTCGAAAGTAATGGGATGTCCGATATATTCCGCCATAAGAAGAGATGTTACCGTAGTAGGCACAACCACAAATTCAGCACCTGCTTTTTGCATTTTCGATACGTTTTCTTCACTGTTAGCCAATGCTATAATTTGAATATCCGAATCTTTACAATATGCTTTTATACTCAATATCATAAAAGAGTTGTTAATATCGTTGTTAGTCAAAACGAAAACTTTAGTAATTTTTTCAAAATCCAGATTTTTTAAAAAATCTTTTTGGGTAATATCGCCTTTTATCGCCAAATATCCTTTCATAGTAGCTTTTTGAACTCTTTTTTCATCTATATCCACTACAACAAAATCCTGATTTTCTTTTTTAAATCTTTCACAAAGAATTTCGGCTTCATTCGAATATCCGCATAAAAGATATACGTCATTCATTCCTTTTATTAGTCTTACAATTCTTTCCGCTTTCAGTTCTTCAAGTTTTTCGGTAAAAGCTGTAGCTATAATTGAAGTCGCAAAAGAAATAAAACCGATACCGAAAATAATTAATATCATCGTAAGAACTCTACCCTCATGGGTGACAGGAGTAATGTCTCCGTATCCTACTGTAGATACAGTTATAAGAGACCAGTATATAGCATCAAAAAGATTTTCTATTTTAGGATTGGCATGAGCTTCGAAAACATATATTACGGCCCCTCCGATAAACGTTACGAAACCGACAGCAATCAATAATATAAAAAGTTCAAACTTTTTATTTGCTAAAACTTCTATAAAAGTATTTATGCTTTTAGTATAACGCAAAAGTTTAAACAGTCTGAAAATAACAAAAATTCTAAAAATTCTAAGTGCCCTGTAGCTCGGAAGAATCGCTAAAAAATCAATGATCGCAAACGGTGATTTTATATATTCCCATTTTTTTGCAATAATTTCTTTAATTACTTTCCATAAATTGAATTCACGTCCTACAAAATGAGCTTCTTCATATTCCTGAATGATTATTTTGTGAATATCATTATATACCCAAAGTCTTATCAAATATTCTATCGCAAACACACTGGTAACGAAATAAAAATCAAAATCCTCCAATATCGGATGAACCTTATGCTTTATATCATAAAGTAAAATACCAACACTAATTAAAACCAAAAAGAACATAAAAAAATCAAAAATTCTTTTTGGAGGGAAAGAATCATCATTCATAAGTCGCCAGAAAAAGTATTTGATTTTTTTATAAGTCTTATTTGAATCAAGATAATAAGCAAAGGCTACAAGAGCCTTAATAATAATCTGTTTGAGTCTCAAGAAAGTTTACTTTTTAATATTTTATTTACTATTTGAGGGTTTGCTTTACCACGACTAGCTTTCATAACCTGACCTACGAAAAATCCGAACAGTTTTTCTTTCCCGGCTTTATATTCTTCTACTTTATCGGCATTTGCCGCAAGCACTTCATCTACTATTTTTTCAATAGCACCTTCGTCACTTACCTGTTTAAGTCCAAGTTTATCAATAGCAATGTCCACCTCAATATCTTCCTCCATCAATAAATCAAGAACTTTTTTACCTCCGGCTCCACTAATTACCGCTTCTTTTTCTCTTTTGGCAATAAGTGCCAGTTTTTCCGGAGAAACAGGAGAAGTGGTAATATCAAGTCCCGCTTTATTAAGTCTTCCAAGAAGCTCAATTGCCAGCCATCTGTTCGCAGCGGCAGGTTCAACTCCAAGTGCTATCATACGCTCAAAAAATTCCGCAAGTTCAGGCTCAGCCGTAAGTACTCCGGCATCATACTCTTTAAGACCGAATTCTTTTATATAACGCTCTTTTTTCTCATCAGGAAGTTCAGGAATTTTAATTTCATAAAACTCTTCAGGGACTTCTAGAGGAAGTAAGTCAGGATCCGGAAAATATCTGTAATCAGCACTCTCTTCTTTTCCCCTCATACTCCTAGTTTCGCCCGTCTTTGAATCAAAAAGTCTTGTTTCCTGAACTACCTCATCCTCATATTCATCATATTCGTATGCTTCAATATGTCTTTCAACTTCATATTCTATCGCCTGTTTGATAAATTTAAATGAATTAATATTTTTAATCTCAACTCTAGTCCCAAACTCTTTTTGTCCTTTAGGTCTTACCGAAACATTTGCATCAACCCTGAAGCTTCCTTCCTGCATATTAGCATCACTAATTCCAAGATATTTGACAATTGCATGAAGTTTTTTAAGGTAAGCAATAGCTTCATCGCTGCTTCTCATATCAGGTTCGCTTACTATTTCAAGAAGAGGGGTTCCTGCTCTATTTAAATCTACTTTTGAATATTCACCTTCATGAATATTTTTACCCGCATCTTCTTCTAAGTGAGCTCTTGTAATTCCTATTTTTTTCTTTCCGTCTTTAGTATCGATAAAAAGCTCTCCGTTTTCAACAATTGGTACTACAAACTGAGAAATTTGATAACCTTTTGGAAGGTCGGGATAAAAATAGTTTTTTCTTTCAAACGTACTTCTTTTATTTATTGTAGCATTTACCGCTTTTCCAAACATTACAGCTTTTTTTACGGCTTCTTTATTCATAACCGGAAGCGCTCCTGGAAGTCCAAGACACGTAGGACATGTATTGGTATTCGGCTCATCTCCGAAACTCGTAGGACAGCTACAAAAAATTTTTGTTTTTGTATTTAACTGAACGTGAACTTCCAAACCTATTACAACTTCATAATTTTTACTCATTTATTCTCCTTTTTTTATTCTACTACGAATCTAAACCCGTGTTTATGTAAAGCTCTTTTAATTGATTCTTGATGTTCCAAACCTCTTGTTTCAAGAGCTATTGATACATTCGCATCACCGATTGCCAAATTCAAATCCGTTCTGTCATAACCGATAGAAACAATATTGGCTCTCTCTTCAGCCAAAATTTCGGTAAGTTTCATAAGAGCTCCCGGCTTATCTACAAGTGTAATTACCAGCTTCATTTTTCTATGGGATTTTAAAAGACCTTTTTCTATAATAAGATTTATCATAGTAACATCAATATTACCGCCGCTTAACACTACTCCTACTTTTTTAGGAGCTCCGAATTTTATCTTCTGATGTAAAAGCGCCGCTATTCCGACAGCTCCTGCTCCCTCTACCACAACTTTTTGTCTTTCCATCAAAAACAAAATAGCATTTGCTATTTCTTCGTCGTCCACTTCAACTATATCGTCAACCGTTTCTTTAATAATTTCAAAAGTAATAGGAGACGTATCCCTTACGGCAATTCCGTCGGCTATAGTTTTTACATAAGTGGTATCCTGTACGCTTCCTGATAAGAAACTGAGCCTCATGGCAGGTGCTCCGGCTGCGGTAACACCTATTACTTTAATATGAGGATTAATCTGTTTAGCCGCACTGGCTATTCCGCTGATAAGCCCTCCCCCTCCTACGGGAACAATTATGTAATCCAAATCCGGCACGCTTTCAAGCATTTCAAGAGCAATCGTACCCTGTCCGGCCATCACATCTTCATCGGCAAAAGGATGAATAAACTCAAGCCCTTTTTCTTTTGCAAGATTTACGGCATATTCATAAGCCTCATCATAATTATTGCCGGCTAAGACAACTTCGCCGCCATATTCTTTAACACCGCTGACTTTTGTAAGAGGTGTGGCCTCAGGCATAACGATAATAGAAGGAATATTAAAATAATTGGCACTGAAAGCAACACCTTGAGCATGATTTCCGGCACTTGCCGCTATTACACCTTTTTTTCTTTTATCTTCCGGAAGTGAAGCAATCTTGTTAAACGCTCCTCTTAATTTGAAAGCTCCTGTAGTTTGAAGGTTTTCTTTTTTTAAAAAAATTTCGTTTCCTACTTTTTGCGAAAGAACCGGCGCATAAGCAAAAGGTGTTTTGTAAATAACTTTTTTAACTCTTTTATGAGCTTCTTGTATTTTTTCAAGAGGTATCATACGAGACCCTCGCTCTCACATCTTTTATGTTCTACCATGAGGCATTTATCCTCTACATAAAAAACACCCGCTTTTTTTGCTATTTCTTTAGATTTTTCGTTAACTACGCCTTCTTGTAAAAACACACATTTTATTCCCGGAAGTTTTACTGCTTTTTCGACTATAGGAGGAGTATCTTCTCCTTTTCTGAAAATATCCACTATATCCACTTCAAAATCTATTTCATCTAAACTTCTATATACTTTTTCACCTAAAATTTTTTCTTCTCTTGGATATACCGGAATAATTTTATATCCGTTTTCCTGCATATATTTTGCCACCTGATTAGAAGCTCTGTGTTCTTTCGGAGAAAGTCCTACGACAACTATGGTTTTTGATTTTTTTAGAATTTCACATAGCTTAGGATCGGCCTTTTGTGCGCCAGGGAGTTCGCAAGCTTCCATTTTTTACCTTTTTTGCCAAAATTATAACAAAAAATACCTAAAACACTTGATTTTTAAAGATAAAAAAGAGTAAAATTTTTTGAAGCACAAAAAAGGAGGAAAAATGAAAAAGTCGGATTTAATAGCAGCAGTGGCTGAAAAAACGGGTCTTAGCAAAAAAGATGTAGCGGCAGTAATCGATGCTACAGTCGAAACTATCGAAGAAGCTCTTAAAAACGGGGAAAAAGTAAGTTTCATCGGATTTGGAAGCTTTGAAGTAGTTAAAAGAGCTGCTAGAGTAGCAAGAGTGCCAGGTACAGGAAAAGAAGTTAAAATTCCTGAGAGCAAATCTGTTAAATTTAAAGTTGGTAAAAAATTAAAAGAATTAGTTAATTCATAAGACGCTTTTTTTTTGCGTCTTGATTTTTTCATCACTTTTTATATATAATTCCATTCCCTGCCGGCGTGGCGGAACTGGTAGACGCGCCGGACTCAAAATCCGGTGAGCTCTGCTCATGTGGGTTCGAGTCCCACCGCCGGTACCACTTTACATATATTAAAACTTTCCAAAACCTGAAATAAAATACCAATAATTAAAAATCATATCTTCATTACCTCATTAATTCTGTTTATTTGATATTTGTTTTCATATTCTTTTAAAAGTTCATACGCTTCTTGTGATTTGCCTTCATTCATAAGAATTTCAGCTTTATATAATTTTTCGTTCCACTCTTTTATAAACTCTTTATATGCTTTTAATTCTTTTAAAAACGGGTGAAGATTTACAAGTTCTAGAGCCTTTTCATAATTTTTCTCACTTAAATAGTTTAAAAATTTAAGAGCGATTTCAATTTTTCTTAAAATTTTCTCCGCTTTTTCTTCAAATCCAGGAAATTCCGTTAAAAGAGCAGCGGCTTTTTTCGCTTTGTCAAACTCTTCTTTTTTTAGAAGTTCCTGAGCTTTTTCATATAATCTCTGTGCGTATTCCATTACTTTTTTATATTCATTGGTACCTTTAAGCTCCGGATGTTCTTTTATAAGAGCAAAAAATCCTTTAAAATCTCTTTTTGCGAGTTTTTCTCTTAAAAGAAAAATAAGCTCACCCTTTTTAAGCACAAATTCAATAAGCTCCAGTTTTTCAGGAACAGCCATAAAAGGCACCAAAATTTCTTTGGCTTCACTGATTTTCCCCTCCTTTATCAATTTTAAAGCTTTTTCAAAAGCGAGTTCCCATTTTTTTTCAAGAAGTTTATAATATTTAGTCTCTTTTAAAAGAGGATATTGATTTGCCAGCTGGTAAGCAAGGGCAAAATTATTTTTTAATACCGCATTTTTAAATTTTACAAGATTGGTATAATGTTTTATTATTTCTTCCACTCTTTGGCGAAGCCGAGGAACTTCGAGAAGCTTTTGAAGTTCAGCAGCCGCTTTAAAAGGGTCTATTTCAAAATGTGCCTTAGCTTTTTTAATATAAAGCTCCACCATCCTCTCAAGTCTCTCAAAACCGCGCGAGCGTTTTAAAAACGGATTTTTGTCTATTAATTCGTAAGCTTTTTTAAAATCTTCAGCTAAAATATATTCAAGAAGTTTTTTTTCTTCCTCAAACAAATCATAATACCACACAACTCCCTTATCATCACTTATTATCATATAATTTCCAAAAACCGCTATCTTATCACCACCTTCGAATTCCAAAAATTTATCATTAAGAATAACTTCACTCTCTAGGTCATACAAAATAACACCTCTGGAAGTCAACACGGACAAAATATTTTCATCTATAAAGAAATCTTTGAACTCTTTATAAAAATCCACCCTGTCTTTTTCACTGTTTTTTAAAATATCCCATTTCACTATATCGCTTATCGCATCAGCACTTACTAAATATGAAGAGTTTTTTACTTTTTTTACCGGTTTTATATGAAGATATCTTTCTTTTTTTGAAAAATCGGCGGTATTTACAAAAAGCACACACTTATCATAACATCCCCCAACCACTTCATTAACCTCATCGCAAAATTCAATATCGGTTATAAAATCTTTATGTTTTGCTAAAAGAGCCGTTTTTTTCTTTATTTTCAGATTATAAAGCTTTATCTCTCCGTTGATATCCCCGCTTGCCAAATATCTTGATTTTTCATCAAAATTTACCGCCAAAACATCCATAGTGTTTACGAAATTTGCTATATGTTTTTTATTTTCCAAATCCCAAAGCGTAATAATATTTCCGGTAGTAATTGCCAGATATTTTAAATCTTTTGAAAATTTAGTAGAGTTTTCATCAGGTCTGTTATTTGGCGCTTTTAATCTAAAACCTTTCATCATTATCATATTTTTTGAAAAAATAAGCACTCTGTTTACTTCATCAACCAAAAATAAAAAATTTCCGTCACTACCAAATGCAGTAACCCGTTTTTTAAGATTTTTTAAAATTTTGGCTTCCATCTCATTTCCTTAATACAGTAAAAATCAAAATTATTCCAATAACCGATGCAAACACAAACCCTAAAATACCTAAAAGGGAAATCTCATGTATAGTAGGTGGAATTTTCGAACTTAAAAGCATTGATGAACCGATTAAAATAGCTGCTATAACAATAGCGGTTGATAATCTGTTAAAAGATTTTTCAATAGATTCTTCAAATTCTTCAAGCCCGACATGCTCAAATTCTATTTTAAGTTTTCCTGTTTTTATTTTTTTTATAATTTCATTAATATCACTCGGAGCATTTGATATAAATTCCATAACCGCTTTATTAAGTTCATGAGATTTTTTAATAAGACTAAAAGGTGACATTATTTGTTTATATAGCTTTATTATAAAAGGTTTTATCTCTTCAATCCCGTTAAAATCGGGATAAAGTTTTTTACTGATACCTTCTGTTGTGACCAGGGCTTTTGCCAAAAGATAATTATCTTCTTTAAAATATATCCTATATCTATGCATAACTTTTAAAATATCATTCAGAAGACTTTTGAGTTCTACGTTTTTGAGTGAAGTATTGATATAAGTTGAAATGATATCAGCCATCTCTTTTTTAAAAGATGATATATCAATCTCATTTTCCACTTTTGATAATTTTAATATATATAAAGCGGCCTTTTCTTCCTCCCCTTTTGTAATATAATAAATCATTTCTATAATGTTTTCTCTGTCTTCCTCACTAAGTCTTCCCATTATTCCAAAATCAATAAAAACGATTTTTCCTTCATACACCATTAAATTACCGGGATGGGGATCGGCGTGAAAGAAACGATGAATAAAAATCTGTTCACATAAAAGATTAAAACTTTTTTTTGTAATATCTTTTAAATCATATCCGTTTTCTTTTAGTTTTTCAATATCGGATATTTTTATTCCGTTTATATATTCCATCGTTAAAACTCGTCTCGTGGAATATTCTTCATACAGTTTCGGAACTTTTATATTAGGATTATTTTTAAAATTTCCCGCAAATCTTTTTAAATTCAGAGCTTCTATATGAAAGTCAAGCTCTTTTTTTATAGATTTGGCAAACTCTTCGACTATTCTTACCAAATCAATACCATATACTAAAAATTTTTCTCTAAGAAGTTTTGCAAGTCTTTGAAGAATAGCAATATCAGCAAATATTTTCTCTTCGATACCCGGTTTTAAAATTTTTACCGCCACAACCTCTCCGGTTTTTAACCGCGCCTTATAAACCTGACCTATGGATGCACTGGCAAGCAATTCAAAATTTTCTTCAAAAATTTCGGTATAAGGTTTTTCAAATTCTTCTTCTAAAACCGTTTTCATTTTCTCAAAAGGCAGAGGTTCTACCCTGTCCTGAAGTTTTTCCAATTCTTTAGCAAGCTCAAGGGGAACCAGATCAGGTCTAAGAGAAAGGACCTGGGCTAGTTTTATAAAAGTAGGCCCAAGTTCTTCAATCGCCCGTCTTATTCTCTCGCTTCTACTGAGATTAGGTTTTTTTTTATAAGGTACGGGAAGCCCTATGGATTCAACAATATCACCAAATCCGTATTTAGCAAGAATTAAAATAATCTGCTGAGTTCTTTTTAATTCGTAAATACTATTTTTTATCATTATTTTGAGATCTCAATAATCTCTTAATTTCTTCAATATCTTTTTTGATATTCTCAATATCTTCTTTGGTAGCAAGTCCTAATTCATTTAACTGACGTCTAACCTCTTCTTCTATCATTTTTTTAAGTTCATTGACTTTTTTTTCCGATTCTTGTTTAAGTTCTTCTATAAGTTGTTGAGCTTCAGTTTCTGAAAGTTCTCCTCTTTTTTTAGCTTCTTCAATAAATTCTTCCAATTTTTCTTTCGCTAATAAAGCACTTCCGATTCCGACTTTTATTAGTTCGTCGATCTTAATCATAATCCCCTCCTTTTTTTATTTATTATACACTATTTTTTGACTTTTTCTTGAAAAATTTTCAAAAAACTTGATTACTTTTGGCGCAACTACATACGCACAATAAGGCTGATTCGGGTTTTTATCAAAATAATTTTGATGATAATTTTCGGCCTGATAAAACACTTTAAGCGGCTTAACCTCCGTCACTACGTCTATTCCCTCAGCTTTTAGTTCATTTATTTTATTTATTGCTTTTTTTCTCTGCTCTTCATCCAGATACAAAATAATAGAACGGTATTGCGTTCCAACGTCATTCCCCTGACGATTAAGCTGAGTCGGATCGTGTATAGTAAAAAATATATCCAAAAGCTCATCATAAGTTATTTGATTTTCATCATAATCAATCATTACAACTTCAGCATGTCCCGTAACACCGGTACATACCTGTTCATATGTAGGATTCGGGCGTCTGCCGCCCGCATATCCGACTGTGACGTCTTTTATACCTTTAACTTTTCTAAAAACCGCATCCAGACACCAAAAACATCCTCCCCCAAATACCGCTTTTGCCATTATCTTTCCTTATAATTTAAATAATCTATATTAAATTTGCCGGTTCTCATATACGGATATCCAAGGGGTGAACTTAAAAACCTGATATGCCCTTCATAAAAATCATAAGGTTTGTGACAATGCCCGAAAATCCAATACTTTATATTATCCGTAAATAAATCATATCCGTAAAAACTGTAAAAACTGTCCATAATAACATCTCCATGACAACTTATATAAAGAGGCGGTACATGCGTAAAAACAATTTCGGCTCTGTTTATATTTTTTCTTAATTTTTCTTTTTCCAACAGTGAAAAATTTACAGGATTTATTTTAGGAACGATTTTTTTGGCATCGTTCATTATCTCATCCCATGCTTCTTGAATGTATTCTAAAGAATAACCGTGTTTGATAGCATAAGAAAAATCATACCATCCTCCCGTTCCTAAAAAAGAGATACCGTTTATATTAAAAAGATCGCCCTCAAGTACAAAGACTCCGTTTATTTCTCTTAAAGCCGTCTTAAGTTCTTTGATTCTATTAAACGAATTTTTATATTTCAAAAATTGCTCTTGTGTTATTAGATAGTAATCATGATTTCCAAAAACAATTAAAATAACTTCGGCATATCTTTTAAGTACTTTTATCAGTTTTACATTTTGCTCATTAAAATGCCCTAAATCTCCCGCCAGTATTAAAACATCCATTTTTTTGGGAGATAGTTTTTCTTCAATAAATTTTTCTATAATTGAATCTTTTGTTTCACTTCCTATCCAAAAATCCAGATGAATATCGCTTTTAAACCCTATTTTCATTTTCTATAATTCCGGCAATACTTTCTTCATCCACACCCAAAAACTTTTCAACTTCTTCAACGTTCCCGTGAGGTATGAATTTATCAGGATATTCAAAACTTTTTATTTTTACGTCTAAATTTTCTTCATCGGCAAATCTCTCAAGCATTTCGACAATGCCGCCTTCTTTAGCATTGTCACTTATTACATACCATTTTTTGGCTTTTAAAGATTTTAAAAGTTCTTTATCAAATGGTTTTACAAATCTTAAATCCAAAAGACCGGTATCAATTCCTCTTTTTTTAAGAATTTCATAAACCCTGTACGCTTTTCCTACCCCGTTTCCATATGCGATAAGCATAATATTTTCATTATTTATTAAAATTTCACCTTTTCCAAGCTCAAAATCTTTAGCTTCAAAAATTCCGTCCGGAAGCTTAAAAGCTCCCCTCGGATATCTAAAAGCACTAGGGCCTTTGTCAAACTTATAAGCAAATTCCACCGCTTTTTTCAGCGTTTCAAAATCCCTCGGCGCAAAAAGGGTTATATTTGGAATAATTCTTAAATACCCTATATCAAAAACACCCTGATGGGTTTCACCATCCGCTCCTACTATACCGGCCCTGTCTATCGCAAATCTTACAGGATAATTATCAAGACATACGTCATGAATTATTTGATCATATCCTCTTTGTAAAAACGTCGAATAAATAGCTACAAAAGGTTTAAATCCTTCTTTTGCCATAGGAGCCATGGATGTTACGGCATGCTGCTCGGCAATTCCAACATCCCAAAACCTCTCAGGAAACTCTTCCATCAAATCTTTCATACCGGTGCCGCTCGGCATAGCAGCGGTTACTCCCACCACTTTTTCATCTTTTTTTGCTATTTCAAGAAGTTTTTTAGCATAAACCTTAGTAGCCGAGAGTGAACTTTTTTTAAGAGGCTCTCCTGTTTTTAAATCAAAAGGCCCGACTCCATGCCAATGTTCATAATAACCCTCAGCCTGTTTATAACCTTTTCCTTTTATCGTTTTAGCATGAACGACCACCGGTTTTTTAAGCTCTTTTGCTATTTTTAAAACTTCAATAATTTCTTCAAGATTATGCCCGTCGATAGGGCCTATATATTCAAGTCCCATTTCTTCAAAAAACACCCCGTTTACACTAAAAATTTCTTCAAATTTTTTAGCCGCATATTTTATATCTCCGGGCGCCTGATCTAAAAACTTTTTAAATTTTTCTTTAAATCCCTGATAAAATTTTCCCGCTTTCAGTTTCGTAAGATATTTACTGATAGCTCCGATAGGCTTTCCGATACTCATTTCATTATCGTTAAGTATAATAACAACAGGCAGTTTCAAATCTCCAAGTTCGTTTAAAGCTTCATAAACCATTCCCGCACTCATAGCCCCGTCACCAATAAGCACCACAGGCGTTCTGTTTTCTTTTTTAAGTTTTATTGCTTTTGCCGCTCCAACAGCTATTGAAATGGATGTTGATGAATGGCCGGCACTGAAATAATCATATTTACTCTCACTGGGTTTTGTATATCCGCTTATCCCCCCGAATTGCCTTAATGTTTCAAACGCTTCCCATCTGCCAGTCAATAATTTATGAGCATAAGCCTGATGGGATACATCAAAAATAAAAGGGTCTTTTTCCACATCAAAAACATAATGCATCCCAATTATCAGCTCGACAGCTCCTAAAGTCGAACTTAAATGTCCTCCTTTTGCCGAAACGACTTCAAGTATTCGTTTTCTAATTTTCTCGGCAAGTTCGTTTAGTTCATCCAAACTCATTTTTTTAACATCGATTCTATCCATCACAAAACCCTTAAATTAAACATTATTTATTAAGCACCGCTTCTTTTACGGCTTTAAATCTTTCTTCAATTTTTCCGTCAATATTTCCCACATCACTCATTATAACTATCCCGCCTTTTTTAACGGCACTGTCCGGAATAATCTCTACACCTGTTATTTTTTCTTTTAAAAATTCCGCATCTTCAGGATTGACTTTTATTTTTACACTTGATGCTTCTTTTAAATCTTCCATCAAAGATTTTGCAAGATTATAAGCAATTTCCTTAGAATTTTCATTAAGTTCTTTTTGAATTACCTCTTTTGCTATATCAAGTGCTACCGAAATTAACTCTTTTTCTATATTTTCAATCTGTTTATTGAAAATTTGCGTTATTTCTTCTAATTTTTTTATCGAATCTTCATATAGTTTTTGGGTTTCACTAAGTTGCTTTTCACAATTTTCATTCGCTTCTTTCAAGCCTTTTTGATACCCTTCTTCAAATGCCTCTTTTATTTTTTGCTGAGATTCTTCATGACATTTTTTTATCTCTTTTTCATATTCCATTTGTGATTTTATAATATTATTGGAAAGTTCTTCGATTTTTTCCAAAAGACTTTCGATTACTTTATCATTTTTTTCACTCTCTTGCGTATTTTCGGTAGCGATTATTTTATCATTTTTATCAATTTCGTCCTTCACATTAGAAAAAGAAGAAAATCCCGGTTTAAAATCATTTTCTATTTCTGTTAATGACTTAAATTTATATGGTTTAATAATATGCTTGTCGCTTTTTCCTCCGTTAATTATCCTACTCAATTATCTCTTCCTCTGCTCCGATACTTACTTTACCTTCTTCAGCCAGTTTCTGAACTATTTCTATTACTTTTCTCTGTGCCGCTTCCACTTCTTTTACTTTTACGGGACCTAAAAACTGCATCTCTTCCTCAAACGCCGCTGCCGCTCTTTGTGACATATTGGCTAAGAATTTTTGTTTAAGCTCTTCAGGTGCACCTTTTAGAGCTATCATCAGAGTATTTTTATCGACTTCTTTTAAGATTTCACGAATTGCCGTATTATCGAGCTTTAATATATCTTCAAAAGTAAACATCTTTTCTTTTATCTCTTCTGCAAGTTGATTATTTATCTGTTCAATATATTTAAGAGTTGATTTGGCAGCCTTTTGCCCCAGTCTGTTAAATATTTCCGCAACAAACCTGACACCGCCTATTTCTACTTTGTATCCTGTGAGTGATTCGAGTTTCGTTTCAAGTATTGCGCTTACTTTTTTGATTACCTGAGGTGAAATATCACCAAGGTTACTCATTCTCATCAGTACTTCGGCTCTTACTTCATCAGGAAAATAACTAAGTGTTTCAGCAGCACTGCTTGGATCCATATGAGCCAAAATAAGAGCAATAGTCTGAGGATGTTCATTAACGATAAAGTCTGCAAGTTGCTGCGGTTTTACTTTTTGTAAAAAACCGAAAGTCTGTTCGCTTTGTAATGATTTGGCAAGTTTATCAAGTACTTTTTTAGCTTCTTCGGGACCGAGGGCTTTATATAAAATTTCTTTAGCATAATCAAGCCCGCCGCTTGCGATATACTGATTAGATTGGAAAATTACATAAAATTCTTCTAAAACCGCCGCTGCAATCGCTTTATCAATAGCCTTAGCAGTAGCAATATACTTTGAAATTTCAGTAATAGTATCCACATCCATATAAGAAAAAATCTGTGCAGTAAGATCTTCTCCCAGCTGAATCAAAAGAATCGCTATTTTTTCAGCCATTGACAATTCTTCTAAAATCGCCTGTTGTTGAGGTGAAAGTGCCATTATTTATCCTTTAAGGTGTCTCGGGGTGCTCTTCTTTTAATAAATTCTCAAGCACTTTTGCAACCTGATCGGGATGTTCTTCTACCATTTTTGTAACTCTTTCGAGTAATACTTCGTACTTTAACTCTTCTTCGTTTATTTCTCCCGAAATACCAAGCTGCTGTTCCACTTTTTCTTTTAATTCTTTTATTTTATCATAAGTTGATTCTATTTCTTCTTCATTTATTACGATTTCTTCTTTAGCCGGTTCTTCTTCAACTACAGGCGTTTCAAGCATTTTCTGTGTAAAAGGAGTAATAACTTTTTTGTAAAAAACGAATAAAACAACAGCTAAGAAAAGATATTTCACAATCGGCGCCACCGGTCCCAAATACATTTCCACCATACTCATAATTTTTCCTACTTGCGTTTGAGGTCCGCTTGATTTTATTTGATTAAATCTAAAACTGCTGACACTTACGCTGTCACCTCTTCTGGGATCAAAACCAATCGCATTTTTTACAAGATTTTCAATATTTTTTATTTCAAGTTCACTTAAGGGTACGAATTTGATTTTTCCGTCTTTATCTTTTTGGTAATGCCCGTCCACCACTACTGCTGCGGTAATTCTTTTGATTTTAGGATAATTGTCTTTTACGTCTTTTATTGTAGTTGAAATTTCATAATTCGTAGTAGTTTCGCTTTTATTGTATTTATCGACTATTTGTCCGTTTTTCGTACCTTGTACGGGACCTATGTTGCTTACCGCTCCTGGAACTCCGCCCACTTCTTTGGGTTTTGTTCCTATTCTGCTCTCTTCCAAAACCTGTTCGCTTCTTACAACATTATCCGGTGAATAAATCGTAGATTTTGATTTTACTTTTGAAAAATCTATATCCACACTTACCTTTGCCACTACTTTGTTCTTACCGCCTACAATAGGTGCTATCAGCGATGATATTTTTTCTTCAAGAGCTTTTTCGACTTTTTTTCTATATAAAAGTTCTGCTTTTAAAAGTTCGTTGTTTTGAGTAATTTCGTCATTTTCACCAAGAGGATTTCCATACTGGTCGATTATTTTTACGTTTTCCGGTTTTAATTTCGGAACAGCAGCAGCTACAAGCCATTTTATACCCTGTATCTGTTTTGGAGTAAGTATCATATTAGGTCTTAGTTTTAATAAAACGGATGCCGTTGGTTCTACTTTTTTATCGGCAAAAACAGATTCTTTAGGAATAGCGATATTTACTTTGGCCTCTTCCACCGCCGCAATAGACTCTATAGTTTTAGCAAGCTCTCCCTCAAGGGCTCTTAAATATTTGATATTCTGTTCGAAATCGGTCGCACCAAAAGAACTTTTATCAAATATTTCAAAGCCCACTTTGCTTGATTTCGGAAGTCCCTGAGCCGCTACGTCAAGTCTTACTTTTTGAACCATCTCTTTTGGTACTTCAATCACTCCGTTTTCAGGGATAACGTAAGGGATCTGTTTTTTGTCAAGATACTGGACGATTAAAGCGGCGTCCTGGGGTTTTAGATTTTCAAATAAAATGGCATATCCGGGTTCTTTTTTAGAAGAAGTAGTATTAAAAACCACCAAAAAGGTGATTATCAAAATAACGGCTACCACCGAGCCGATAATAATATATCTCTGGCGTTTATTTAGATGATTGAAAAATTCAATTATCTGTTTAAAAAGAGCTTCAAAATTCAACTAATTTCCCTTAATATTTTTAATAATTTATCATTTTCTTCAGGTTTTCCTATTGTAATTCTTATCGCCGAAAAGCCATAACTTGCCATATCTCTTATAATTATACCTTTTTTTAATAAAGCTTTTGCTATTTCAGTCGAATTCTCGATAAACAAAACTATAAAATTTGTAAACGAATCAAAATACTTTATGCCTCTTTCTTCGGCAAAAGAAATGTATTTTTCCATTTCGATAAAATTATTTTTTATTCCCATTTCCACCCACTCTTGGTCTTTTAATGCATTTATAGCAGCAGTAAGTGACAATGTGGTGATATTAAAAGGAGGTCTTAATTTATGAAGGTTTTGAATTATGTATTCATTAGCTATTCCATATCCTACACGCATACCTCCAAGCCCGTAAGCTTTACTAAAAGTTCCCGTATAAAGGACATTTTTGTATTTTAAAATATCTTTAGGTTTTATCTCTTTATTTTTATCTTTATATGAAGCGAATTCCTGATAAGCTCCGTCAATAATTATAAGAGTGTCATTATCTATTTTTTCTATAAAATCATAAACGGCTTTGGCATCTAAACACTCCCCAAGAGGATTATTAGGTACGCACAGAAAAATTATCTCGGGTTTGTGTTTTTTATAAAGTTCATAAAACTCATCAAGATTATGGGTAATCGAAGGAGTTTTTATAATTTCCGCTCCAACCTGTTTTGAATAAATTTCATACATCGCAAATGTAATTCCCGCCATCAAAACTTTTTTCGGAGCTATCCCGTGAATAGCAAATTCCAACACTTGGTCACTACCTGCTCCGATTACGATATTTTTAGGTTCCACTCCAAATTTTTGACTCAAACCTTCTTTTAATTCATAAAAACTGTCATCAGGATATCTATGCATGTTTTTCGCATTTTTTTTAACAGCTTCAATTACTTTAGGAGAAGGTCCGTAGGGATTTTCATTACTCGCGAGTTTTATAATCTCTTCCGGTTTTATTCCATATTCTCTTACAACAAGCTCAATAGGTTTTCCCGCTTCATAGGTTTTTAAATTTTTTAATTTCTCAAACATCTCTATCCTTTCAACAGTCTCTGAGATAGCTTCCAAGCCAAATCATATTTTCATTTTCTATTATCTCTTTTACTTTCGGCTCGTTTATATGACCTTCAAAATCTATATAAAAAAGCGTATTAAAAGTATCGTCTTTCATAGGTCGAGATTCAATTTTTAAAAGATTTATCTCTTTTTCTTTAAATTTTTTAAGTAACTCGAACAAAGCTCCTGATTTATGAGATGTTTTAGCAATTACGCTTGTTTTATCATTGCCTGAAGGATTTGTTTTAAAATCGCTTATTATAATAAATCTTGTTCTGTTTGCCTTATTGTCTTCTATTTTTTCAAACAAAAGCGGTACGTTATAAAGTTTTGCTGCTATTTTTGAACAAATTGCACCACCTTCGGGATCTTTTGAAGCTATTTTAGCAGCTTCCGCCGTAGATTTCGTAGGTATGAATTCAGCTTCCAAAAGACCGTAAGTCTCTAAAAAACCAAGACACTGATTATATCCTTGAGGATGTGAATATATTCTTTTTATTTTGCTTACATCCTCACACATCGAAGCAAAAGAGTGGTGAATTTCCATACAGATTTCGGCCACTATTTTAACATCGTATTTTTTTAAGCTATCAAGCGTAATCCCCACCACCCCTTCAGTGTTGTTTTCAATAGGCACTACTCCGTATTTTGCTTCTTTTGAATGAACAGCTTTAAAAACCCCTTCAATATTCATTACAGGCAGATATTTGGCATTAGCCCCGAATCTGCTCTCAGCGGCTTGATGAGTATACGTTCCCACAGGTCCTAAAAAGGCTATTCTCTCTTTTCTCTCAAGTGCCCTGCTGATTGCGAATATTTCTAAAAAAATTGCTTCAATCTCTTCTTTTGTTAAAATTCCGCCCTCTTTTTTTGAAATTTCACTAAGTCTTTCTATTATCTCTTTTTCTCTCTCAGGTCTGTAAATAGGAGCGTTTATAGTGTTTTTAAGTTCACCAACTTTTTTTACAATCTCCATTCTTTTATTTAAAAGTCTGATTATTTCATTGTCTATATTATCAATTTCTTGTCTTAGTTTTAATAAATCCAAGGTACTCTCCTATATTTTTGAATATTTTATGAGGTTTTTTGGTTATCTCTTTTTCACTTTTTATCTTGCCGCTCAAAACCAAAACGCTTTCCATTCCAAGCTCCATAGCAGGAACCAAATCTCCATATAAATCGTCACTGATAATGGTTATTTTATCAAAATTAACTCCGAGTATATCACTCGCACGCTGAAAAAACTTTATACTCGGTTTTCCCACCACTTCATAATCTTTATGCGTAGCATATTTCAACATCTCAAGAACAGCACCAAGTCCCGGATAACGTTTGTTGTTTTTGTGATACAAAGACGTCTTATGCATTCCTATCAATTTAGAACCGTTTAAAATTTTTTCTATAATATCCGCTAATTCGTCATTGGAATAAAGTTTTATTCCGAGCACTATGTTTGTTGGATTTTCATAATCCGTTTTATATTTATTTTTTATAATTTCTACAAATTTATCATTTCCGTATGCCGCTACGGGAGTTTGTATCACTTCATCGAGTACCATAAGAGGGTCAAGGTAATTTTCAAATTCAAATCCGAGTTTTTTTAAATAATTTTTAAACTCTTCCGAAGGTTTTTTGGTGTTATTCGTCAAAAGAATAAAAGGAACTTTTTTTTTATTAAGAAAGTGAACGAATTCCAAAGCCCCGGGAAGGGGTTTGAATTCTTTATCGTCTATCAAAGTTCCCTGAACATCAATAAAATACCCCCTCATTTTTATCCTTATATCAAATAATCTATCTCCTGAGCTATCAAATCCTCAAACGTTTCTCTTCTTCTGATAAGTCTGTCTTTTCCATCTTCTACAGCTACTTCAGCCGGGCGAGGACGGGTATTGTAATTACTCGACATAGTAAATCCGTAAGCACCCGCACTGTGAATAATTACCAAATCCCCTGGATTAGTTTCCGGAACTTCAATATCCTTGGCAAAAAAGTCTCCGCTTTCACATATCGGTCCTACAATGTTGGCTTTTGATATTTTAGGATTCTCTTTTGTACTTAATATTTCTATTTTATGATAAGCGTTATAAAGGCTTGGTCTGATTAAATCGTTCATAGCACCGTCCACGATTACGAATCTTTTATCTCCGTTTACTTTTTCGTAAAGTACTCTTGTCAAAAACCATCCTCCGTTTCCTACTAAAAATCTTCCCGGTTCACATACAATAGTTACATCAAGTCCGCTAAGAGTACTCAAAATCGCCTGAGCGTAATCATAAGGCTCTATAGTCACTTCATCTTTATATTTAATTCCGAGCCCTCCTCCTACATCAAAAAACTTAATATCGATATTGATTGCTTTTAAACTTCTGACTAAATCCGCAACAATTTGTGACGCTTCACGGATAGGCTCAAGCTCCGTTAATTGACTCCCAATATGAAAATGTATTCCCACCGGATTTAGATTCGGTGATTTTTTAGCAAAAATATACATACCCTTTGCCGTTTCGATATCCACTCCGAATTTGTTCTCGTGAAGTCCTGTAGAAATATAAGGATGGGTTTTCGGGTCGATATTAGGATTTACCCTTATAGAAATTCTGGCAACTTTTCCAAGCTCTTTCGCTATAGCATCCACTCTTTTAAGCTCAGCATCACTCTCGACGTTTATCATCAGAATATCTTTTTCAAGAGCTTCTTTTATTTCATCGTCTCTTTTACCTACACCGCTGAAAATAATTTTATATTTATCTACTCCCGCTAAGAGAGCTCTTTTCACTTCACCGATACTGACACAGTCCGCTCCGCTTCCAAGAGATGCGAATTTTCTTATAACCGATAGATTCGAATTTGCTTTTATGGCATATGATATAATGCTTTTTCTTGCTTTAAAAGCATTTTTCAATTTTTTATACTGATTTTCAAAATGATTAAAATCATAAACATAAAGAGGTGTATTATATTTTTTCGCCAATTCTTTAAAATTCATTACGTCTCCTTAATATATATATATCGATTATTAACATTACAAAAAAAGGTATAGCCAGTACCCAATAAGGAAGCACACCTTGTTTGGTAAATTTATACAAAAGCAGTTCGCTTGCCCATATTAAAATAGAAAAAGTTACGGATTTTACCATAAAAAAAGCGACGTTGGCAATTCTCACGTGAATAGGAGCCGTTACAAAAATAAGCCAAATAAGCAAAATCATACAAAGAGGCGTAAATATTTTAAAAAATACGATGGACATAATTTTATTCAAATCCAGCTCTTTAAAATACTTAACCGCCAAATAGGCATCATAAAATGAAATATTGTCAAGAGTTTTAAGATTTGAAAGAATTTTGGGTTTAAAATTTACTAAAAATTCGATATTTTGTGTTTTTTTCATCCATTTCTCAGAGGTAATAGTAAATATCTCAGCTTTTTGAGCTATCCATTTTTTATCTTTAAATACAGCTTCATCAGCATGGATAATTTTATATAATGAACCGTTTTTTATTTTAAATACAGTAATATTTTTGGCTCTTTTCAAAATAGGTTCGAGTTCTTTAATATAAACGATATTATCTTCAAACTTTAAAAAAAGATTCTTATTTTTTAGATTCATATTATTTTTTATAGCTTGGGCATATTGATTAGCATATGAAAGTTTCGTAGTCTGAGCGACACTCATTAAAACAAATATAAAAAAAGCACTTAAAATTATAGGCTTGATTAATTTTCCGGGAGAAAAACCCAAAGAATAAAAACTTACCAGTTCGTTAAATTTTATCATACCGTTTAAGGTTATCAAAAAAGAAAAAATAACGGCCAACGGATATATAACGAAAATAGAATAAATAAAAATATAAAAAGCATATAAAACCTGAAGGTTTGAAGAATTCGGTAATTTTTGAAAATTAAATGAAAAATCGACAATTACGAATAAAAAGGCAAGTCCGAAAAGTACTGTTAAAAAATTTTTTAGATATTTTTTAAGTATGTACCAAAAATACACTAACAGCCTTTTTTAGAATAACGGCTCGGAGCCTCTTGTATATTTCCGACAGCTTTAGCAATTATCGGGAAAAGTCCTTTTATACATTCCATCTCATTATCTTTGAAATCACTTAATACATAATTCACCACTTCTTCTTTTCTCTCCGGTCTTCCGACACCCACTCTTATCCGCCAATAATCGTTCCCTATATGCGAATCTATAGACTTAAGACCGTTATGACCTCCGCTTCCACCGCCTCTTTTGAATTTAAGAGCTCCTAGTTTCAAATCTATATCGTCATGAATGACAATAATTTCTTCATTTGGAATTTTATAAAAGTCTTTTACCACTCTTACGGCTTCACCTGAGAGATTCATATAGGTTGTAGGTTTCAAAAAAAGATATTCTCCGGCTTTATAAAGATCACCTTTGAATTTGGAAGACACTTTTGAAGCGTTAAATTTATCTATTAAATAATCAATTGCTAAAAATCCTACGTTATGTCTGTTCTTTTCATATTTTTGACCGGGATTGCCAAGTCCGACAATTAGTTTCATCTCGCCTCTTTAAAATCTCGCCAAAAAGCGAGAAGCTTTTTGGGATTATTTCGCTTTAATTACACCGACTACAGGAATTGAAGGGTTTAGATAACACTCAACGCCTTCTGGCATTTGAATGTCTCTGATAAGTACGTTATCTCCAACATCAAGATCACTTACATCAATTTCAAAGTAATCAGGTAGATTTTCAGGAGTAGATTTAACTTTAATTCTTCTTCTGTGATATACTAAAACACCTTTGTTTTTAAGTCCGATAGGTGTACCTTTGATTTTGATAGGAACATAAAAGTATTGTTTTACACCAGGCTGAGCCATTAATAAGTCCACATGTAATAAGTCACCTGTTACAGGGTCTTTTTGATATTCTTGAACTACAACGTTAAATTCTTTGTCACCAACTTTTACCGGGAAAATTAAATGCTCTTTGTTTCTCATATATTTAATAAAGTCACCTTTTTTGAATGCCGCATTTATGTTTTCTTGACCTTTTCCATAAATGTTGGCAATCAGATAACCATCTCTTCTAAGTTTTTTAGTCGCAGACTTAGAAGTACTCTCTCTGATTATACCTTCTAACATATTGTCTCCTTAAATTTTTTTCGAACCGAAATTATATCATAAAAACCAAATAAATCAATTTTTAAGCGGAATTGCGGAAGTTTTCGAACTCTCTCCGCTTTTTGCTTTTTGATATTTGAGTTTTAGTCTTAAATCATCTTTGCTTGTGGCATATTCAAGCGCCGTCTTTTCAGAGATTTTACCTTCAATTACCAAATCCACAAGATGCTGGTCGAAACTTTGAGTCCCGTAAATTAGTTTTCCTTCTTCAAGCGCATCTTTTATTTCCTGGTCTCTGTTTTGTAAAATCATATCACTGATTCTAGGAGTAGAAACCATTATTTCCATAGCCGCCGTTCTTTTCCCATCAAGAGTCGGCACCAGCCTTTGAGATATTATTCCTTTTAAAACCGAAGATAAAACAAGACGTATTCTCGGCTGTTCTTCCGGTGGAAAAACACCTATAATTCTGTTTATCGTTTCTTTAGCATCCAAAGTATGCAGGGTGGAAAATACAAGATGCCCTGTTTCTGCGGCATGAAGGGCTATTTCTATCGTTTCCCTGTCTCTCATCTCACCTACCAAAATAATATCCGGGTCTTCACGAAGAGCGGCTCTTAAAGCGCTTGTAAAACTTTTAGTATCTTCTCCAAGGCTTCTTTGGTTTATTAACGATTTTTTATCTTTGTGGATAAATTCGACGGGGTCTTCAATCGTAATGATATGTTTGGCTTTTTTTTCATTTATTTCATTGATAATAGCCGCAAGCGTAGTAGATTTCCCGCTTCCCGTAACCCCGGTCACAAGCACAAGTCCTCTTTCTATTTCAGTAAATTTTTTAACGGACTCCGGAAAATTAAGCTCATCCAAAGTAGGAATTTTTAAAGGAATTACCCTAAATACGATAGATGGACCGTCTACCTGGAAAAAAGCGTTGGCCCTGAAACGGTAATTTTCATCAAGTTTATAAGAAAAATCTATCTCTTTATTTTTAACCATATCTTCAAACCTGCTTCTAAGCAGTTCTTTTAATAAATTAACCACACTTTCACGGGTAAGTTGAGGAGATTCAACTTTATGAAGAGTACCGTGAATTCTCGCTCTTATTCCATGCCCCGATTTTATATGAAGGTCACTTCCTTCATGCTTAATCAATGTATAAAGATATTTATTTAATTCTTCTCTTGTCATTTTTACGCCTTAATCGAATTTAGCATATCCTCAAACGCTTTTTCAAAAGCTTCCACACCCTCATCAAACAGTTCCTGATATACTTTTTGCATACTTATCCCGGCAGGTGCCAAAAAACTGAAAAACGCATCAATATGTTTCGTTTGAAAATGAAAACTGTCTTCTAATTCTTTATTTTTTATCTCTTCGATAACATCAAGAGGAAGAGTTAATACACTGTGAGGCAAATATAGATTTTGAACATAATAATCTTTTGGCAGATATTCCTGTTTTACACCTGTGGAAGCAAAAAGCGTTCTGATATTAGGAAATCCCGCTTCTTCTATTTGATTATAGATTTTAATCGCATTAAAAAACCCGACTCTGTCTTTTGCCAAGTTTTGCTGAGCTAAGACAGGATTTAATTTTCTATCAAATCTACTAACGAATACCGAAATAACTCCGTCAATCGTTCTAGGTCCCTTACTGATAGCTTCTAGTGCTCTCATCGCCTGATTAGGTGAAAAAACTAAAGTTGCGTTAATGTTTATACCTCTTTTGGCAAGCTCTTCCATAGCTTTATACCCGGCTTCGTTTGCAGGGATTTTTATCATAACGTTATCTCTTTCAATTTTATCATAAAGTCTTAAAGCTTCTTCGATTGTTCCTTTTGCATCATTAATAAGCCTCGGGTCCACTTCTATACTCGCGTACCCATCCTCTCCCTCATCATATAAAGGAGCTAAAATATCACACGCCTTTTGAATGTCTTTTACCGCTATTTCCTCGTAAATTTCTTTCGGGGATTTTCCCCTCAATTTTTCAAAATCTTCTTTATAAACATTTTTTTTCAATGCGTTTGCAAAAATTGCAGGATTACTTGTAAGACCGTTAACCAATCCGCTATTTACCCATTCTTTAAATTTAGTATCTAAAAATTCTCTGTCTAAATAATCAACCCAAATACTTGTATTCATTTTCTCTCCTTTATATAAATTCTAAAATTTTCGTCAAATCTTTTTCTTCTATAATAATGTTGGCATTCTTTTTAAGAATTTCTTTCGCACAAAAAGCAACCCTTGTTCCGGCATATTTAAACATACTCAAATCATTCGCCCCGTCACCTATTACCATAGTCTCTTCAGGTGTAACACCCAAAACATTTTGAATTCTTTTTAGCATATCGCCTTTTGAATGACTAAACATCATCTCACCGCCTACCAAACCTGTAAGAATTCCGTTTTTACTGTGAAGAATATTACTAAAATCGGCGTCATATCCTAATATTTCTTTAAAATAACTCGTGGCGTTTCTAAATCCGCCGCTAAATACCATTACTTTCATTCCGTCTTTTTTAAGTGCCTTTACAGTCTCATCTGCTCCCGGCATCAACGGCAGATTATGACATATTTCATCCACTTTTTTTTCTTCAAGTCCTTCAAGCAGTTTTACTCTCATAATTAGACTTTCAAAAAAATCTATCTCTCCTTTCATTGCCATCTCTGTAATCGAAGCCACCTTATCTTTAAGCCCTAGAGGCTCAGCTAAAAAATCTATCGTTTCTCCGTCCATAAGAGTAGAATCAAAATCAAATACAGCAAGTTTCAGGCTCATCAGCATCCTTTTTTATAAAATTTTATCAAAGAATACTTCCATTTCTTTAATTTATGCTAAAATTCTCTAAAAAAGGATTCACAATGGGTGTAAGTACATGGCAAATCGTCGTTATATTATTGGTAGTATTACTACTTTTCGGAGGTAAAAAAATTCCTGAACTGGCAAGCGGACTTGGAAAAGGTATCAAAAATTTCAAAGATGCGTTAAAAGAAGGTGAAGAAGGAGCTGATATAAAAGCTACGGAAAAAACTGAAAAAATAGAAAATCAAACAACTTCTACAAATTCTACAGAGACCACAAAAGAACAAGAAAAAAATGCTTGAAGAAATTAAGCCTCATATAGCCGAGCTGCGCTCTCGGCTTATAAAGATTGTATTAATTTATTTTCTGTTTTTCTTTTTGGCATTTGTATTCTGGAAAGATATTTTCCAATGGATGAGCGAGCCGCTTTTAGAAGCGCTACAACTTAAAAAAGACAGCAAAATAATATTTACCGGACTGGCCGAACCTTTTTTTACGGCAGTTAAAATATCACTGTTTGCCGGACTTTTTATGGCACTTCCGTTTATCTTATATCAAATATGGGCGTTTATAGCTCCGGGACTATACGAACATGAAAAAAAACTGGTTATTCCATTCGTATTTTGGGGTACCGTAATGTTTATAGTAGGAGCTGCTTTTGCCTATTATGTAGTATTCCCTGTCGGATTTAAAATGCTCATAACATTCGGAGGCAGTGAATTTACGGCAATGCCTAGAATGAGCGAATACGTAAGTTTTTTTGGAAAATTAATGCTTGGATTCGGAATAGCTTTTGAAATGCCGGTCGTTACATACTTTTTGGCAAAACTCGGTCTTGTAACGGACAAAACATTAAAAGAGTTTTCAAGATATGCGATAGTTATTATATTCATATTGGCAGCGGTATTAACTCCTCCTGATTTATTCTCTCAGCTGGCAATGGCGGCACCCCTTCTTATTTTATACGGAGTATCTATTTTAATAGCCAAAATGGTTAATCCTGAAAAACCTGAAGAAGAAATCAAAAAAGAAGAAAAAGAGTAATTTCTTAAACTTCATTCCTTTTTTTTCTTTTTTTGGATAATATTTCAGCTTAATCCCCCGACCAGCTCTAGCCAAGCAAAAGTTTAGTCATATTGACTAAATAAAAATGATTTGATATAATTACAAAAAAATAAAGAGGAGGCGCGCAAATGATTATAAAAAAAGAAGCGGCAAAAATTATCCTGGAACTGTTAAACAGTGACACACACACTATTAAAACAGAAGCGTTAAACAACGAAGCTGTAGAAGAATTGAATTTAGGCGGTGTTATAAGATTCCCTATGCCGGCGGTAGCTGAATTTACATATGCAGGTAAAATTGTAGCAGATGTTTTAAACAGAGTAAAAGACAAAATCGAAAACATTGACGATTGGAAAGATAATTTCAAATGGGTAAGCAGTGAAGTTATAGCAATGATAGACGCAGCTGTAAAAAACAAAAACAAAACTACTAAAATCTCAAATGACGAACTTGAAAAAAGAGGATTTGCCCAAAATGGAGAATTGACTCAGGAAGCTATTGATTTATACGAAGCTTACAAAATCATGAACCCTGAATTGGTTATTGACGCAGAACTTGCTGATTATATCAGAAAATCTCCTATGGGTCCTACTGATTCACACTATCTTCCGGTAGAAGGAAACAAAAAAGATTTACTTGAAGCTATGAGACTTATCGCATATTCTATCCCTACAGGCGAATTTTTCACGTTTACAGAACTTGGACAAGCAGTAAAAGATACACTAACTTACGGTGGATGGGCAAATGAAGGAAGCGTACTTGATTTATCTATCTTAGAAGATATCGCAAAAGTAGCTGACGGTGAAGAAATCGACCTTGACAGTTTAGCGAATCTTGAAATGCTTGGATATGTAGCTGATGTAGACCAATTAACAAAAGCCGGTGAAAAAGCTCTTGAAGTTTACAGAATTTACAAAGATAAAACCGAAAAACCTCTAAAAACATTCGCAATCGAACAAGAAGAAGTAGAAACTCTAAAAACAATCAAAAAAATCTGGGATGAAAAAGTTCCTGAAAACCCTGAAGAAACACCTACTTTTGATGAAATCAAAGCAGAATTACTTGAGAGAAAAATCAGAGAATACAAAAAGCTTCTTGAAAAATACGGTAGAAGACTTGATGAAATGCCTAAGAAAAAACAAGAAATCGCTAAGAAATTCGCTGATTTAGCTGATAAGAAAAAATGGTTTGATGAAAACTTCGACTTAAGAGAATACCTATACAGCTTAGAAGCATTCGGTCTTATTACTGAAGGTGTTGATGAAAAAGGTAAAGCTGTTTATTTCGTAACTCCTGACGGTGAGAAAGTAATTGAAGACCAAAACTATGACGAAAGACCAATTCACAGCTGGTCAGTAAAAACTCTAGCAATCTCAAATAAAATATTCAGCGCTCCAAATAGAGAGTGGGTAGAAGAAGCAAGACGTGAAAGAATTCTTGGAACATACGAACCTAGCAAATCCGGTCTAATGTATGAAGAATTAGCAACTCATCCAAAACTTCCATTCATGACAAGATATGAAATGGATATTTTCAAAATGATTCCTGATGCCGGAATTGCCTGTGAAAACATTCTTGAAGGCAAAGACGAAGACGAAAGAAGAAAAATCCTTGAAGCTGTTGACAAACTTGAAGCAAAAGGATTTATCGAAGTATTACCTGACGGTCATATCATAGAAACAGAATACGGAAAAATGATGGATGAAGCTATGAGCGGGGTTCCTGAAGGATTTGGAGCACCAATCAACCCAACTATTTACAGAGTGGTAAAAGCTATCGCGAATACCGGTAGCATGTATGTAAAAGAACAAAAAGTAAGAATCTTACCTGAAAACATCAAAAAAGCTATTAAAGCTTCAGGACTTAGCAAAGAAAGTTTTGATAAAGCGTATATCGCAGCAAGAGAAGCAAAATATCTAGGAAGAAACAGCGTAAACGAAGCTGGTCTTATGATGTTAAAAGCAGTAGAGGCGCTTAACTCTTAAGCCTCTGCTTTTTCATTTAAAAACTCTACTACTTTAAAAATTTTTATTACTCCAAATATGTTTAACAAAAACCTCTCTTCATTCATTTCAGTAAACATAGAAGAAATGTCTACCAATTTTAAATCTTTAAATGTCACAAAACGCAGCGTACCCTCAAAAAACATTTCATAAAAATCAGTCTCTTTTTTCAGTTTTATAAGCTCTCTCATAACATTGTGTGTGAGTATTTTCCTGGCTTCTATCGGGTCGGCTGCGTAAACATCAAACATTTTCTCAAACTCCAAATCATCCATTTTCTGTCTGTATTTATCGGTAAATATAGGGAGTATATCGCTCAAATGAAAAGAGTTTTTGGTTATTAAAAGAGGAGTGAGCGTTTTTTTTGAATAAACAATAAGTAATACCCCTTCAAAAACAGTCCTTGACTCATATCTTTTTTCATCACTGTCATAGTACTCTTCGCTGAGCTTTATTTCAGCAGCTTCGAAATTTCCGCCTTTTATGTAGTTTTTTGATTCATAGTCGTCATAACCCGGGAGAAGAACACAGTTTTTAACTATTTCTTCATCAAAACCTCTCTCAGGCTTATATTCTATTCCTAATTCTTCAAGAAAAGGTTTATAAATATTCTCTTTCAAAAAATTTTTGTAAGCATCAGGAACAGAGGTTAAAAAAAACAAACCTAAAAAACCCACGGGAAAAATTATCAAAAAATATTCAGAGCCTCTCAAAAGAAAAAAAAGTCCCGTCTCAAGAAGAATAAAAACCAGCAGATACCCAAAAAATTTTTCAATATATCTTTTTCTTATTCTGTTAATTTCTGAATAATTTACCGACATCTATATTCTTTCTTTCATTTTCAGGTATTTCAAACACTTTTCTTCTTTTAAGTCCCATCCATGAAGCCATTATGTTTGTAGGAAACATTTCTATTGCGTTGTTGTAGTCAGTAACCGCCTGGTTGTACGCCCTTCTCGCCGCTGCTATATTTTCTTCGAGTTCCGTTAAAGTCTCTTGAAGCTGTAAGAAGTTTTCACTCGCTCTTAACTGAGGGTAGTTTTCTACATTCAGCAGTAACTTATCAAGAAGTTCGGAGAGTCTGCTTTCGTATTCTATTTTTTCGTCAAAACTTTTTGCGCTCATTGCAAGAGTTCTGAGTTTTGTTATCTCTTCAAGAACGCTTTTTTCATGCTCCATATACGCTTTTACGCTCTCAACCAGATTTGGAATCAAATCATATCTCTGTTTCAGATAAGCATCAATGGCACCTTCCATATTCTCTATCTGATTTTTTCTGTAGATTAGTGAATTGTACATAAGTACAAGTAAAAAAAGAATAAATAAAACCCCTCCTATCAAATACCACATTCTCTCTCCTTTTTATTTATTATAACCTAAAAAAAAGGAGGAATTTACTTAAAAGCTATATCAATATAAGATTTTTTAACAGGCTCAAACGCACTCGCACTCATCGATAAAACCGCCGCTACACTTATTGCCGTAATAATTTTCGCTAATCTTTTTATACTTTCCCCTTAAATTTTTATTTTCTGACATAGAAAGTATATGAAAATATGTTATAATATATAAATATGATTCCTTTAATAAAGCTTTTTGAAAACCCTATCATTTAAGGGTGGAGGATAGGAATCGCTTTTAAAATTAATTATTTTTTTCACAAAATTTTCAAAATTTGCAAAAAAAGCAATTTTTTGTTAAACTTTGTGAAAAATTAAAAGTTCTTTGAAAATCCGAAATATTGATATTTTTAAGACTTTGCCCAAAGTCGCTTAAGCAAACTTTAAGCTTTAAAAAGTCGCAAAAACATAGAAAGTTCGATGGGTTTAACCAATGACCCGATTTAAGGGGATTGCGACTCAGTGGCAAGTTCCTTTGCAGCGGTGCTAAACGTAGGTTTAACCAATGACCCGATTTAAGGGGATTGCGACCCCTTGTCGCCTTCGATTTTCATGCGTGACCAATGTTTAACCAATGACCCGATTTAAGGGGATTGCGACTAATTGCTTCCTCATCGTTTTTTAAAATTATAAGAGGTTTAACCAATGACCCGATTTAAGGGGATTGCGACCCTCGTAGAGGCTATACATCACAACTTCCACTGGGAGTTTAACCAATGACCCGATTTAAGGGGATTGCGACCGAGATTTTCGCTCCCTTCTCCCCAAAAATTTCCGTTTAACCAATGACCCGATTTAAGGGGATTGCGACCGTTGTAGCCGGCCTCAAACATCGCATTCAACATTACTTCAGTTTAACCAATGACCCGATTTAAGGGGATTGCGACATAAAATATATCAACATATCATATGGATTGATCTCGGTTTAACCAATGACCCGATTTAAGGGGATTGCGACTAACTTTTGCATTTTGACCTTTAACTACACTGTTTTGTGTTTAACCAATGACCCGATTTAAGGGGATTGCGACACATATGATGCTACCATCAGAGTAGCACCTATTACTGCGTTTAACCAATGACCCGATTTAAGGGGATTGCGACGCTACTCCAGGTGCGGCTTTCACCGCTCCGCTCAGTTTAACCAATGACCCGATTTAAGGGGATTGCGACATTTTTATATGTAATTGGAATTTTTTTCTCTTCCAAATGGTTTAACCAATGACCCGATTTAAGGGGATTGCGACTAACAACTCTCTTACTTCTTTTATTTTTTTTTGTACTTTGTTTAACCAATGACCCGATTTAAGGGGATTGCGACCCATTGTGCGTTAAATAGTTTTTCAGCTGCCGGTCTGTTTAACCAATGACCCGATTTAAGGGGATTGCGACTTTCCTCCGCATGCTATAATGTCCTGCAGGTCGCCGAGGATGTTTAACCAATGACCCGATTTAAGGGGATTGCGACGGAAAAGCGCATCTAAATCTATTTCTACTTCATCAGAGGGTTTAACCAATGACCCGATTTAAGGGGATTGCGACTCTATTGAGAGCTTTTCGCTCTCACCTTTTCTAAATTTTAAGTTTAACCAATGACCCGATTTAAGGGGATTGCGACCCATACGGTAATTGAGTTCTAATGGTAGGTGCCGCACTAGGTTTAACCAATGACCCGATTTAAGGGGATTGCGACTTTACCATTTTGACCTCCAAAGTCCCGGACGCCATATTGTTTAACCAATGACCCGATTTAAGGGGATTGCGACCTTCAGTAGGTCTTAAGTTATCTTCGGTTGTACCAGTTTAACCAATGACCCGATTTAAGGGGATTGCGACAGAACCCGGCCACTTTAGCATCTGCCACATCTTGAAGGTTTAACCAATGACCCGATTTAAGGGGATTGCGACCTAATACATAGAGACATTTTTCGCCCCTGAAAATGGAGGTTTAACCAATGACCCGATTTAAAGGATTGACATTATAAATATTATTATTTGAGATTACACAAGGCTATTTATCCTGAGATAGATTTATAAAAAAATAGGAAGGAAAAATTTTGTAGAAAATTAAAGAGATTAAAAAATCAAATCATCTATTTCAAGATACTCAACATCACCTACTCTTTCTAACACTTTTATTTTATAAATTGTTACAAAATCATCACTTTGAGAATATCTTTTTAGAATTTTTTTAATTACTTTAAGTTCTTTTTCAGTCACTTCACATTCGAAAAAACTCTTTTGAGTTCTTATTCCAAATACAAGCAATTCTTTAGCTAATTTATTTCTTTGTTTGTTATTTGAAATATCATAGGTTACTACTATATACATTACAATATCCTTTCAATATCTGTATTTGCCTGAATATCTTCTTTATCTTTTATTTCAAATAAAAAACATTTATCTCCCTCACCTATAATATTCTTTAATCCCTGAAAAATTTTTTTAGCTTTTCTAGGACTAATATCTATTTCAAAAACACTTCTTTGTGCTCTAATACCATGAGATTCAAGATATTTAGCTATTTTTTTTAATCTTTTATTGTCTCTAATATCATAAGCTATTACAACCATCCATTCTCCTTATAATAAGTGATATTTTTTTGTATAAATTCCTCAATATTGTTATTATGAATGTCTTCAACAAAAAGTCTGCTTAAAACTTTTAAATAATTAAAATGAAACCTATCTTGATAAAGATCGAATTTATTAAATGTATAGTACAGACTAACTTTTTTAAAATAGTTAAATTTAAAAACTTCAGAAAAAATTTCCATACCCCTTTCATATCCCAGAGAATAAACATACGCCCTATAAAAACTATGAGAAAAATTTAGGAGTAATTCAATGTATCTTTTATTTTTATTGGTAAACTCTTCACCTTTTTCCAATCTAAATATTTCAGCTATATAATTTACTATCATAGCATCTAATATCATTGTTCCTTCGTTGAATTCACTTTTTTTTGCTTTATGAAAACCATAATGCATCAAAGGATCAGAGTAAGGTCCTTTCAACATAACATAATATTTTCTTTGTACTGAATGTTTCTTCTTTGCAAAATATTTTACGATACCTATTTTTAAATCAATGAATTTTTCTTTTGTAATACGTTTGTATTTTTTTGCTTGAGGAAAAAAATTTTCTTGTTTAATTTTTCCGTCTTTCCCTATGTTTACACACTTATATTTTTCACTTAATTGACTGTAAAGCTTTTTAGAATTGAAAATATAAATAAGATCTATTTTCTTTCTTGCTATTTTTCTTTTATCAAAATATTTGGGATGAGTTATAAACACTAACATTTCTTCTCCTTAAAATTCTTTAAAATAGAGTTATCATATTCTAATAAAAACTCATCAAATTTTTTTAAAACTTTTTTTCTCCCTTCACGTGTCAAATATCTATCCTCAAACATATCAGGATAAACTTCATCTAAAACCTCTAAACATAAAAATGTAAGTTTTACCCTTGCTTCTTCCATAACATCACTTGCAAAAACTGCATGTTTTCCTCTTTTTTGATGTAAAAACCCGATATAAGGATCAAACCCGATAGAAATTATCTCACTAATTACATAACTGTAATAAAGGGTATATAAAAAACTCAAAACCCCGTTTATTCTATCGGTCGCAGGATTATATGCTCTTTTTTCAAATTCAGTGATACCTTTTTTTCTAAGTTTCTTTTTAAGATTATCAAACATAAGCCTACTTGCTTGCCCTTCTATTCCTAAAGTTTCATTTAACGTTTTAGCTTGTTTGAGTTTCAATTTCATAAAATCCAAATTTTTATTAATATTTTTCTCAATTTCTTCTATTTTTTTAAAAACAATAAATTTAGCACAATCCAAATTATTCCTATTCTCATACTGCCACAACCGATTACCAAAATCACTTCTTAAAAATTCAGGCAATAAAATCCCAACAAATTCATATCTCTTATTTAAAAAAATAATATTTCTTTTATTTTTCAAAAGTAAGTTCCTGGCGCTAATACTCATTTTAACTTTTTCAAACACAAAAACGTTATCAATCATACTAATAGGAATTTTTTTATTAGCTATTTTTAAAACATTACAATCTCTTTTTATTTCACCTTCATTAATATATAAATTCTTTTTCATATAAAGCCTTCTTATGTTTTATTTTTCTTGAATATCTTTTTTTTGATTCGACTTTTTTTTCTTTCATATCCACTTCTCTTTGATAACTTTTTAGGATATTTATATCTCTCATTTAAGCTGCTCCCTTTCTATGCTTTCATCTGTTTTAATACACACAGCTACTCCTAATGCTCCTCCAACAACTCCTCCAATAACACTGCCAATAGTTTCACCTTTTTCCTTATCAATTTTTTTACCTATTTCTCCCCCTATCTTAGCTCCCAATAAAGCTATAGAAATTACACATTTTTCAAACTTTTTCATTTTTTCTCCTTTTGTTGCTATTCTCTTTTATATAGTTTTAACTTCCAAAACAGATCTAACTTTTTATTTTAGAAAATATTTATTAAAGAAGATAATTCAAAATGCTTTGCCAGTTTTGAAATTTATCAGTTCCAAATAAAATAAGCTCTCCCTCAAAATCTCCTGTCCCTTTTTTGTCCTGTCATCTATTAAATAATCACCTTTATTTAAGTTTTTATGATGAGTTAAAATAAGTCTTTTATAAACTACATATTCTAAATATTTTTTAACCCACTCAAGCTTATCACTCCATGCAGTTGGATTGTTCCAAGTAGATGTGGAAAGAATATAAGCATCACATTTTTGACTTAACTTTTTAAATGCCTCCATCGCTCCATCCACCGGCTTCATTAAAGCAAAAATTCCAGGCACTTCATCAAGTTTTCCTTCATATTTTTTTAAAGCATCTTCATTTAAATATTCAAACGCTGAAGGAAAATCAACCAAAACATTATCCATATCGATACAAAAACTTTTTTCCATTCATCCTCCTTAAAAGTTTTTATTTTAATCTGGCTTATTTTCCCCAGATTATTTCGCTAAAACCTTCCATAGCACCTCCTTTCTTTGATTTGTGAAATTAAACAACATATTTTTATTCAAAGTTTTGATTTTAGAAAAAGAAGAGTTAAGAAAGTTTATTTAGGGCTAACAGCAGGTCTTTTTTTAGCTCTTCTTCCACACTTCCGTCTTCACTTTCAATAACCTCAACAAACGGAAGCCATTTTTTAATAATTGGAAGCACTTCAAGCGGCTGTGTATAGGCACATTCAATTATCAAGTTACCGTCTTTATCAGTTTCTTTATCTTTTTCTCTTGGAAAATGAACTTTTTTTTCAAAATAATGTTTTTTACTTTTATCCACTTTTAAAACAAGCTTTTTCCATTTTTTACCAAACTCAGTAAAAGGGGTTTCAAACTCCTCTAAGAATCTAAAATATTCTTTCTTTAAACTATTTTTGCTAAATTCTTTTTTACCTATTTTAAAATCATCTATAAAATTAAGTCTGAAAAACTTAACTTTATTTTTATCCACACCTGCTAAATACCAGTTATTTTCCATAAAAACAAGTTTTAGGGGAATTATATTATAATGGATAACTCCATCTTCTTTCTCTATAAATTCAATAATTTTTCTGTTTTTTATTGCTTCTTCAAATTCTAGAAAAATATCTCTTATATTATCCAAATTTTCAAAAGGCTTTTGTTTATAGATAATTTTTTCTTTTAATGATTTAACTCTTTTTTTAGTAATTTCATCTAACATATGCATTGTTTCATCATCTATTTCAACTAAATATTCGCTTAATTTTTCAACATCATCTATTTCATTAAATATCTTTAATATCAAATCACCTTTTCTGATAAGATTAAGTTCTATTTCAGATTTATTAATATTTTTAACTTCAACAACTTCTCTTTTGTTAAACCTGTCATCATTTAAAATAATTTCGATATCTTTTAAATAATTTAAAAATGTAGCTTTTGTTATATTTTTTTGTAATTTTTCTTTTAACCACTCAAAATCTTCTTTTACTTTTAAGTTTCCTTTTATGGAGAGTCTTTTTAAAAGTAACAAAAGAGCAAAGATTTTATCTGAAATATTTTTATTGTTTTTTATTATCTCCACGTCTATACCAAGCTCTTTTTGAAGTTTCTCGGCTTCTTTTTTAGATAAATTGGTTATAAAAAGTTCTTTTATATTATGTTTATTAACCCACTTTTTTATTTCTTTTATTTCTTTATTTAAAATATTATTTCCACTCCCTCCCATCTTTTGAGGCAATACTAAGTCATACTCTTTTTCATATTTTTTTAATTTTTCCGGATTTGAGAGTGTTTTATACCTTACAACCACTCCTTTCATTTTTTACCTTTGATTAAAGTTCTTTTATAAGCTTTTATTAAGTTTCTAACTTCCTTATGTACTTTCTCAACTCTCTCTCCACTATTAGCATGCAATAAATTATTTCTTAATTTTCTTGATTTATAAAAAAGACTCAATAAATGATTATATTTACCTCTATAAAAAGGTTTTAAAATTTCTTCTTTTTTTTTATAAAATTCATTTTTAATCTCATCATTAAAATATTTAGCAATCTTCTTTGAAACTATTAAGTCATCTTTATTTCTATCAATTACACCTCTACACAAATTCAAAATATCATAATCATTTAAATTATCTTTTTTTAATTTTTCAAAAAATTCCTTTAATTTTGGAGATTTTTTAAACTGAGTATAAAAATAAAAAGAAACTCCCTCAAAAATTAAAGAAATAGCAACGGCTAAATATCCTTTTTCATCTTTTGAAACATCATCTGCTATGTAATAAAATGTTTGATACCTATGATTTTTAGGTGTATAAATATCATCTAAAAGTCTTAAAATATTGTTTATTTCATCTTGAAATAAAATAAAATCTTTTTCTAACAAATCTTTTAAATCTTTTTTTAATGTTGGCACAACTTTAAAAAGCAAATTATCAATAGACAAGGCCATTAAATCTTTTGAAAATTTTTTCATAAGATTTAATATTTCAACATATTCTTTATTTTTAATCTTAATATGATTTGAAATGCTGTAATTTTCTTTAAAAATATTAAAAATAACTGCTAAATTAGCAAGTTCAAGATATTCTTTTAAATCAATTATCTTATAATAATGCATTGGTTGAATTTCTTCCGCAAAAAGAATATGCTTTATTTTATTAACACTGTCATTTTTTAAAGATGTAATAATTAAGTCAATGGTCATAAGAATAGGAAAATGTCTAAAACCATGACTTACATCAATAATTACTTCATCATATTCTTTTATTTTTTTATCTATATCCTTTAGAATACTTTTAAAATCATTTTCATTTTCAATTAAAACACCTCTTTCAAACAACTTTTCAATATCAATTTTTAAATTTTCACATTTTTCCAAAACATTTGTTTGTATATCTTTTGCTTTTAGAGTATATATAGGCACAAGTTCATAATTCGAAGAAAAATTTTCTATCAAAAGAGGTAACATATTAGTATATTTTTTCTTTTTGAAAGAAAAAATGTTTTGCAATTTTTCATCCACTTTATATTCGGCTTTTTTATTAACATCATATTTTTTTGTTTCATTATTCCAACAACTAATCGCTCCCAAAACAGTAATAACCCCCCTTTTCATTCCTTCTCCTTAATATTTTCTAAATCTCACATGCCTAAATTCACTCACCTTTACGATTTTACCATCTTTTTCAATCTCTTTTGAGATTCTTTTAGTAGTGGCATACACAGGCAAAAGCCAAAACCTTATAAACTCAACCATCTCAACAACAGCACCAAAATCACCTTGAATCAAAACAATATCTCCCGTTTTTGCATTTTCTTTTAAAAACTGTTTGATATCTTCAAGCAACGGCTTTATATCCTCAACTTCAGGCGGAATATTCGACCATATTTCTTGAAGGTTCTGTGGCAAATATATAAACTCATCAACACCAAAACTTTTCTTTGCATCTTCAATTTGCTCATCAGTTAATTTATGTGAAAAAAGTAAAAACATTCTTTTCATATCAGTCCTTTTTCTGAAATAATAATAAATTCTTGCGACAAAATTTGTCACATTATAAAATATCCTTCATAAAATATCTTTTCATAAATTTTAAATGCTTCTGATTTTGGCAAAACTTTATTAGAAGTTTTCTCATATAAAAGTCCGTTTTTATTAATGGCGTATGTTTTACAATCTATTTCAAATTCCGGAAAATACCCCTCCCTTGGTCTTTCTTTCATTCTTTCTCTGAATTCATAATAAAACTTATAATAAGCCTTATTTAATTTTCTTTTTTCTTCTTTTTGAATTTCCCTCCCCGATGTCAAAACAAATTTAATATTTCTAAGCTCATTCAAAATCTCTTTTGCCACATTTTCATTTTCAAACATTTCATCAATTTTTACAAAAATATCATCCATCTTTATCCCTATACTATAAATTTTTCGATTTCATAATTTGAAATAGCATACTTCATACTGAATTTATACACCTTAATACTGTCTTCTTCCCCTATCATTTTAACTAAATCACTTATAACTTTTTGTAAATGCTCTCTTTTAGGATTAGGAAACAAAAAAACGGAATACTGCACTCTAAAACTAACTTTTTCTAAATATTTAGCGACTTTTCTTAATCTTTTTTCATCGCTGATATCATATGAAATTATTAAATTCATATAATAAACTCCACTCTGTTTTTCTTACCAAAACTAAAACTTTCAATAACCGGAAATATTAAAAATTTATCATCTTCTTCACAAATTTCATTTAAAAACTTAAAAATCTCTTTAATTTGGGATTTACTCACATCAATTTCATACACCGATTTTTGAAAATCATCGCTAAAAGATGAAATAAATTTTTGAATTTTTACCCTTTTTCTGTCATCTTCGACATCATACGCCACAACAAAACGCAATTTTTATCCTTTTTTGTATAATTATACAAAAAAGAGGCTCGATGGATTTAAATAAACTTTTTCAAAATATAGACATAGAACTTTTACTCCCAGAACTCGAACCTAAAAAACGTGCTACGTATTATCATTTAAGATGTCCTTTTTGCCATAAAAAAGAAGCATACATTCCAAACAAAACAGAACTAAAACCAATCATTATATGCAACAGAAAAAACAAATGTGGAGAAATTATCCCTATTTGGACTTATTTAAAAGAATTTAGAGGGCTTAGCAACAAAGATATTTTTAACCTCTTAAACGGTTACGAAGAAAACTATAAAATACCCTCAAACAACAAATCCACAAAAATTAAAATAAAAATAATTCTAAAACCTCTAAAAATCCCCGAAAAACAAAAAATCTATTCCCTTAGCGAAAATATAAAAAACTTTAAATATCTTGATTTAGAAGAAAAATTCCAAACCATTATCTCTTATATTTACAGCTTTTCACTAAAAACCGACCAAACTCTAAAAAACGCTTACTATCTAAACAGAAAAATCACTTATTTCAAAAACATAGGCTCTTTATCAAAAGAAGACTCTTTTAATTTAACGGATAAACTTTTAAATCTTTTTGATTACAAATACCTAAATCAATTCGGAATATTGCACAAAGGAAAATTTAAATTCAGTTTTTCTTCATTTACGGTAATACCCTCTTTTGATTTATATTCAAATTTACTAACGGCTCTTAGATTCAGAAACATATACCCGGGAAAATTCAAAGAGCTTGAAATGTCAAACAAAAGATTTTTAAACCCACTTCCATACCCGCTAACACTAAACAAACTTAAAAAATTCGACACTTTTTATTTCACAGAAGGACATATCGACGCACTGTCACTAAAAAAAATCAATGTAGTGGGAGTTGAGGGAATTGGAAGCTTTAACCCTATAAATTTTTCATATTTTAAAGGTAAAACCATAATTTTAGCATTTGACAAAGATAAAGCCGGACTTCAAGGAAGCTTAAACCTTGCTAAAAAAGTAAGAGAATATGATGTAAATGTAAAATTTTTAAACTGGGATGCAAAATACGGAAAAGATATAAACGAACTCTTAATAAATGGCAACTTAGATAAAACTTTTATAAGTGAGCGTTTAATTTAGTCTTTATCTCTTCAAGAAAATAGTAATTATCAAGGATTTTTATAAAGTCCAAATAATAACTTATAAACTTCTTTTTCCCTTCATAGTTTAAAAAAATCCCGTCTTTAAAATCCTCATCTTTCATTATTCCTCTTTTCAAAATCTTAACAACAAAAGCACTCAAATAAACCCTGTATCCCTCCATCACATCGCTTACAAACGCCATATGAGTACCTCTTTTTTTATGCAAAAAACCAATATACGGGTCAAACCCTTCTTCTAAGATGACAGTATGCAAAAACATATAATAAAGAGAATAAGTAAAACTCAAAAGAGAATTCACCCTGTCTTTAACGGGTCTAAACTCTCTACCTTTAAATTCTATACCTGCTTTTTCAAGCTCTTTTTTTATCTTTTCAAACATATATCTGCTACAACTCCCCTCAACTCCTAAAATTTCATTTAATTTTTCTGCACTTTCAAGTTTTTCTTTATATCTGTTTAAAGATCTTTTTGTATAATGTTCTATTGTTTCGATTTTCTTTTTTACAATAAATTTTGCAATATCTAAGTTATCTATATTTTTATACTGCAAAATCCTGTTTTTATAATTGCTTTTTAATTTTGCATTATGGATAATCCCTCTAAACTCTCCTTTTGAAGAAAAAAGATAAATAGGTCTTGAATACTCTAACAATAAATTCCTCGCACTATTGTTTAATTCTGCATTTCCGAAAATATAAACACTTCTTATCAAAGAAACGGGAATTTTTTTGAAGTTTCCCTCATCTATTTTTAAACTTTTAGCATCTCTTGATATTTTAACGGGACGGGTTATAAATAAATCTTTCAATTTTTATTCCTTTTTGGTATAATATTAATAGATTTTAAATCAGGTAAAATATTGCTTTTTTTATAAATTTTATACAATTTTAGCATTTTTTGCCGAATTTAAAAAAGTTCTTTGAAAACCCGAAATTTAGGCATTTTGTTGCAAAAAGTCGCATTAAAAATTTTTAATGTTAATTTAATATTTGCTTTCAAAAGTCCGAAATTTAGGACTATTGAAACACCGACCCGATTTAAGGGGATTGCGACTATAAGGGTTCTGTGTAAATGTTATTTTTAATACATCAGTATTAATTGAAACACCGACCCGATTTAAGGGGATTGCGACAATTCTTTGATAACAACTGTCTTGCCCATCAACTCTGTATTGAAACACCGACCCGATTTAAGGGGATTGCGACTACCTCTGTTGGTTTGTAGTTGTTTTGTGGTTTTATTGAAACACCGACCCGATTTAAGGGGATTGCGACACTCAATTTTATTTTAACTCTTTCCCATTTTTGTCATTGAAACACCGACCCGATTTAAGGGGATTGCGACATACAATTGAAGAATTAAAAAATAAAATAACTGTATATTGAAACACCGACCCGATTTAAGGGGATTGCGACCTAATAAGCGCTACAACCATTACATCGTCAGCATGGATTATTGAAACACCGACCCGATTTAAGGGGATTGCGACATATCAGAACCACCCCTTCTTTCACATCTATATATCTATTGAAACACCGACCCGACTTAAGGGGATTGCGACTCACCTTCACACTAAGCAATGAATAAAAATCATTAAGATATTGAAACACCGACCCGATTTAAGGGGATTGCGACCGTAACCCTTCCAATTGAATGTTGAACATATTTGATGTTAAATTGAAACACCGACCCGATTTAAGGGGATTGCGACTAAAAATAGTGGTTCTCTTAAATATCGTACAAATTATATTGAAACACCGACCCGATTTAAGGGGATTGCGACACTCAATTTTATTTTAACTCTTTCCCATTTTTGTCATTGAAACACCGACCCGATTTAAGGGGATTGCGACCTAAATAAGTTTCTATTTGTTTTTTTAAATTTTTTATTGAAACACCGACCCGATTTAAGGGGATTGCGACATACAATTGAAGAATTAAAAAATAAAATAACTGTATATTGAAACACCGACCCGATTTAAGGGGATTGCGACCTAATAAGCGCTACAACCATTACATCGTCAGCATGGATTATTGAAACACCGACCCGATTTAAGGGGATTGCGACATATCAGAACCACCCCTTCTTTCACATCTATATATCTATTGAAACACCGACCCGACTTAAGGGGATTGCGACTCACCTTCACACTAAGCAATGAATAAAAATCATTAAGATATTGAAACACCGACCCGATTTAAGGGGATTGCGACCGTAACCCTTCCAATTGAATGTTGAACATATTTGATGTTAAATTGAAACACCGACCCGATTTAAGGGGATTGCGACTAAAAATAGTGGTTCTCTTAAATATCGTACAAATTATATTGAAACACCGACCCGATTTAAGGGGATTGCGACAGCGAACTCGCTACTGAGCTGAACGCTATTTCATCTTCATTGAAACACCGACCCGACTTAAGGGGATTGCGACATCAAGGTACCAGGCTGCTTGAACGTCGTAGCTTCTACATTGAAATACCGACCCGACTTAAGGGGATTGCGACCATTTCACCGTATCTTGTCAGTGAGTCAATGATAATGGATTGAAATACCGACCCGACTTAAGGGGATTGCGACTTTAAAAGATATTTTAGAGGTAAGATGATATCTGAATTGAAATACCGACCCGACTTAAGGGGATTGCGACTATAAACTATCTACATGATAGTGAAGGTTTTCTTATTGAAATACCGACCCGACTTAAGGGGATTGCGACTTTAAAAGATATTTTAGAGGTAAGATGATATCTGAATTGAAATACCGACCCGACTTAAGGGGATTGCGACCCAAAATAGAGCACCTGAAATCGCATCTATCGTTGATTGAAACACCGACTCGATTCAAGGGGATTGCAACATTAACATTGATAATGAAGATTTGAAAATGAGAAAAAAGCCAAAATGAACTTATGAGGGAATAGGAAAAGAAAAGAAGTTTGACATGAAATATTATTATTAATTATCTACTTTAATAAAAAAGCTCCTTAATCTTTTTTTTACTTTTTCTATTTCATTATTTTTAGTAGGAATTCCGTAAAAAATAAATTCATTCTCTTTAACTACCACTTCAATCCCGGCTGATTTTGCTTTGTATAACTTATCTAAAATATCATTGTATTTTCCAGTGGGAG
>JAMOTL010000110.1 GCA_027062285.1 Nautiliaceae bacterium | reverse complement strand
TGTTTTTATAGATTCATAAATCTCTTTAGCGGTATTTTCAATCGCTTTTATAATTTCAGTCATCTTTTCTCCTTTATATATCCTGTGCGTTTTTCAAAACCCAGTCTATTATTTCATCAATATTGTTCAAATCAAGTACTTCAATATGAGAAGGAATTTTACTTCTATCCACCGTATCATCCACAGCTACGGCCTTTATATATCTAAAATAACTTTCATCTATATCTCCCCTAAATACTCCCAAACGAGGAAGAGGCAGATATTTTAATCCTTCCACAAGTAAAATGTCAAAATCTTTAATCATATCGACTATTTCATCCAAAGATTTTTGACGATGGGAAAAGTATGTAGTACGAGTAGGAGAAGTCACCACAACTTCAGCACCCGTTTGAAAAAACTTATAGCTATCTTTTCCTTCTCTGTCAAACTGTGCTTTATCACCAGGATCGTTTTTAATAATAGCAATTTTATAACTGCTTATAAGCCTTTTTGCTATCTTTTCAATAAGCGTCGTTTTTCCGGAATTGCTAGGACCCGTAAATGCTATTGCTTTTCTCAAACTTGACCTTTTTTTCCATAATTTTATCAAAAAAATTAGTTATAATTTTTTAAAGGGGAAAAAATGGACATCGAATTTCTAAAAACACTACTATTAAGCGCTGTGCTTGGATTTTTAATAGGACTTGAGAGAAACATTTCATTTAGAACCCAAAAAGAAAAAGGATTTGCCGGTAGCAGAACTTTTTCTATTATTTCCATACTGGGTTTTTTAAGCGCTTATGTTACGAAACATTATGAATATTTTATTTATATCGCCTTCTCAGGAGTTTTAATATTAAGCGCTATAGCTTATTTTTTAAAAGTATTTCACTATCACAAACAAGGAACAACTACGCATTTTAGTGTATTTATAGCTTTTATAGTAGGTGTTTTAGTTTATTTACACCTTTATTCGTATGCCATTACCATTACTGTTATTACTGTTTTTATCCTTAATATAAAAACCACAATGGAAAATGTGGAATCCAAACTCTCATTAGAGGATATAAATGCCGCTATTTTGCTTATTGCTATGAGTGCTCTTGTTTTACCTTATCTGCCCGATAAAATGATTTACTTCTTTAATCCTTATAAAACATGGCTTATGGCTGTAATTATAGCTTCTTTACATTTTATGGGATATATAGCTATAAAACTAATAGGCGAAAAATACGGTATTTTACTTTTAGGAGCGGCGGGCGGTTTTGTAAGTTCTACCGCGGTCACTTATTCCATCAGTAAATTGTACGCAAAAATAAAAAATATAAACACGATTTATACATATGCGGCGGCTATTGCTTTAGCTAATACCATCATGTTCGCAAGAGTATTTATCGAAATATTTTTAATTAACAAAAAACTGGTAGCTTTTTTATCCGTACCTTATATTCTAACAAGTTTGATAGGAATACTGGCTGCTTTAAGATTATATAAAAAAGCCCCGAACGAAATAAAAGCCGCTCCTTCTTTTATAAATAAAAACCCTTTAGAACTTGACGAAGCAGTCAAATTCGCTCTCATTTTTGCCATTATTTACGGCGCCACTTATTACATAGGTTCAAAATACGGCAATATAGGAATATATATTATATCTTTTATTTCAGGTTTAACGGATGTTGATGCCATTACTTTATCTTTATCTTCACTCGCCAAAAATGATTTATCATTAAAAACAGCCGCTATAGGAATAGCCGTAGCCAGTATTTCAAACACCTTATTCAAACTCGGTATTGTATATTTCACCGCACCTAAAGAACTTTTTAAAATTCTTGCGAAATTTTTCGCCCTTCTTCTTGGCTCTTTTATTTTTTTAATATTTGCCGTTTATTTCATTAGCTCCTAATATGGAAGAAATTCCGTATTTATTTCTTATTTTAAAAACGGCTTCGTTTAATTTTTCTAATTTTTTGTCTTTTTCAAAATCAAACAGATTACTCTCTTTTTTAAATTTTGCACACACCAAACCTATACCGATGATATAATCCTCTTCTTTATCCGCCCGGTAAAAAAGAATACTCATTATCTCTTTTAAAAGAAGTTCGTTGAATATTCTGGAAATTCTAATATGTGCTTTTGATTTTTTACCGTTTTTATATTTTATTTTAAGATAATAAAATGTAGGATTCACTCTTTTTTTAGTTATTAAAAAAGCCAAGTATCTACAAAGCACATGAATTCTTCTTAAAATTTCTTGTCTGTTAAAAACAGGATCGAATTTTCTTGAAATACCTATACTTTTTCTAATATTTTTTTCTTCAACTTCTTCGTAATCATCTCCTATAATCCTGTGATATAAGATTTTGCCATTTTTACCCCACGAATATAAAAGCTCTTTATTTTTTACTACATCGCCTAAAGTTAAAATTCCTCTTTCTTTTAACTTCTTCTCTATTCTTTTTCCTATTCCGGGGAATTTTTCTATAGGAATATTTTTAATAAATTCCCTCGTATCTCTCACCATAAAAACACCATCGGGTTTGGCAAAAGAAGTAGCCAGTTTTGCTGTCCATTTGGATTCGGCTATACCTATTGAAATCGGAAGAGAAAATTTTTCGAATATCTCTTTTTTAAGATTTATACAAAATTCATATGCTTCTTTATCTTTTACCCATCCTTCTATATCTCCGAAAAACTCGTCAATACTGTACTGTTCTATTTTAGGGATTTTTCTTTTTAAAAAAAGTTTTAATTTGTAAGAAAGAAAATGATAAAGCTTATAATCAGGAAATATCACCACTAAATCGGGATAAATATTTAAAGCCTCTTTTAAAGCCATACCCGTTTTTATTCCAAAAGCCCTTGCTTCATAACTCGCAGTTACAATAATTCCTCTTATTTTCCCTTTTTCAAAAAAATAATTTCTGTCGTATTCTTTTTTTGAAATTATCAAATCCCCTGTAAAAGCCCCTTTATTTAATTCATAAACTTCACCTTTATGATTTTCAAAAATTTCTTTATCGTTTCTTTTAACTACCGCTACGGGTTTATTTAAAAGTGTTTTATCTATGCTTCTGTGTGCCGATACAAAAAAAGAGTCAAGATCCAAATGAATTTTCATCTCTTTCTCCTTTAAGTTAATTGAAACAATATTAACAAATTGATATAATTAAGCTGTAAAAAATTAACAGTTAGTTAAGGAATGAAATGAATTTGGAAAGAATTATTGATAAAATAAAAGACATTTTAAGAATTGAACTTGAAAAAGATAAAATTTTAAATAAAGACGTGGCAAAAGCTTTAAATCTGACTCCGGAAAATCTCTCTATGCTTAAAAAAAGAAATAAAATACCATATGAAGAAATTGCTTATTTTTGCGCTAAAAGAAAAATATCTATAAATTGGCTTTTATTTGACCAAAACAGCGAAGAAATAGTAGAAAATACTAATAGATTCTCTATTATTAAATATTTTAAAGACATAAACGCAAGTGCCGGAGGCGGTGCTATAAATTTTGATGAAAATTATGAAATAATATATATAGACAAAAAACTTATAGATAAAAATTTAGATGCTATTCATGTAGTGGGAGATTCGATGGAGCCTACTATCAAAGACGGAAGTATAATTTTTATAGACAGAAACGATAAAAATATTTCAAACGGGGGAATATTCGTAATATCCACTACCAGCGGAACATTTGTAAAAAGAATTAATCTTAAAAGTACAGGCGAACTTGAACTCATTTCAGACAATAAAATATACCCGCCTGAGACAATTTCACCTGAAAATGTGGAAATAGTAGGAAAAGTAATAAAAATCTTCAGTTAAAATCTTCGTAATTTTTAAATTCGCTTCCTACTAAAGCTTCTATAAAATCATCAAGTTCTTTTTTATTCGTAAGTCTGGCGGTTAAAACTTTCCCGGTATACTGGTCATCTTTTATTTCCCAAAACATATAAAATTCAGGATATTTCAGTTTAAGCATTCTATAAGCAACCCCGTATTTTGAATCTTTTAAAGGATTTTGTTCTAAAAAGAAATGATTATCATCCAAATTTATTTTATAAAGAACGGCACCGGTTTTTGTTTTAACGAGCTCAACTAATACATTCCATTCCCTCAACGTGGTCATAAACTTCTCCTTTTGCCGCTTTTTGAATTATTGGAATAAATTCTTCTTTTTTATACACCCTACCTCCCATTCTTCCGAGATGTTCGCTTGGGACTTGACAATCTATATATTCAATTCCCTGTTCTTTTAAAAGATTGGCAAAATATATTAAAGCAAGCTTGCTGGCATCCGGTTTTATATGAAACATACTCTCTCCACTAAAATATTTATTAATGGCAACCCCATAAAAACCTCCGACAAGCTCACCTTCATAATAGCTCTCTACAGATATGGCAAAGCCGAGCCTATGAAGAGTCGTATAAGCATCTATAAAAGCGTCGTTTATCCATGTACCGCTTTCATGCTTTCTTTTTACCTGACTGCACATCTTTATAACATCATCAAATCTGGTGTTTATCTTAAATTCCCATTTAGGACTTCTGAGTTTTTGTAAGAGTCTTTTTGTGGTTTTTACCTCATCAGTTTTTAAAAGCATTCTTTCATTCAATACGAACCAATGAAAAAGACCGTCATCATCTTGATACCAAGGGAAAAAACCCCTGGAATATCCTTCAAGAAGTCTTTTAGGATGCAAATCGTAACTCGCTCCTACAAATCCGTCTTCATAAGGTTCATAAGGAGACGGAAACTCATAATCGTCCAATAAATACAAAGGCGGAATTTCACTTACTTTTATCATTTTCCCTCTTTAAAGTAAATTTATCTTTAATGTAATCTATTTTAACTTCACCCCCGCCTCTTAAATCTCCGAATAAAATTTCTTCGCTTAACGGCTCTACGATATTCTCCTCTATTACTCTCGCAAGAGGTCTTGCGCCTAATTTCGGAGAATATCCTTTTTTGGCAAGAGCTTCTTTCGCTCTTTTTGTCAGCTTAATTTTTACTTTTTTATTTGATAGTTTATTTTGTAATTCATCGATAAACTTATCAACCACAAGTAATATCGACTCTTTTGAAAGAGGCTTAAATCTAACTATCGCATCAAGTCTGTTTAAAAATTCAGGTGCGAAAAATCTATGGATAGCCTCTTCTTTAAATTCAGCGTGTTCCGCCATAAACCCAGGTGCGTTTCCTTCACCAACGCCCAAGTTACTTGTCATAATAAGCACAACGTTTCTAAAATCCGCTTTTCTTCCGTCGTTATCGGTAAGTGTTGCGTTATCCATCACCTGTAATAAAATCTGAACGATATCAGGATGTGCTTTTTCAATCTCATCTAGTAAAAGCACGGTATGTGGATTTTTTCTTATAGCCTCTGTTAAAAGTCCGCCTTTTTCATACCCAACATATCCAGGAGGCGAACCGATAAGTTTCGCAACAGAATGTTTTTCCTGATATTCGCTCATATCAAATCTTAAGAAATTTACTCCTAAAACATTTGCCAATTGTTTAGCAATTTCCGTTTTACCAACACCAGTCGGTCCGACAAAAAGAAAACTTCCTATAGGTTTATCATCACGTGTAAGTCCGGCTTTTTTTCTTTTTATAACTTTTACAAGCTCTTTTATAGCTTCGTCTTGACCGAAAACTTTTGCTTTTAAGTTGCTTTCAAGATTTCTTAATTTTTCAAGCTCGTTTTGAGACGCGCTCTCTTTTGGAATATTGGCAATACTTGCTACGATACTTTCTATATCGCTTTTTGTTATAAGTTTTTTTCCTCTTAATTTATATTTCGCCCCCGCTTCATCAATCAAATCAATCGCACTATCAGGCAGAAATTTTTCCCTTAAATATTTTTTAGCCAAAATAGCGGCTGCTTTTAAGGCTTCTTTTGAATATCTTACTTTATGAAACTCTTCATATTTTGGTTTTAGTCCTTCTAGGATTTTTATAGTATCTTCTACACTCGGTTCTTTAATGTCTATTTTTTGAAATCTTCTGTTAAGCGCTTTATCTTTTTCAAAATGATTTTTATATTCTTCATACGTTGTAGCTCCTATACATCTTATTTCCCCTCTGGCAAGAGCCGGTTTTAAAAGATTCGCCACATCCATTTTACTATCCCCCGCAGCCCCTGCTCCTACGATCATATGAATTTCATCGATAAACAATATAGGCTCATTCTCTTTTTTAAGCTCTTCTAAAATAGCTTTCATTCTTTTTTCAAATTCACCTCTATATTTTGTTCCGGCTACCAAAGCGCCCATATCAAGAGAATAAATTTTTTTACCTTTCAATACTTCAGGAACCTCCCCAAGAGCTATTTTTTTAGCCAAACCTTCTACTACGGCAGTTTTACCAACACCTGGCTCTCCCACCAATACAGGATTGTTTTTCTTTCTTCTGGCAAGAACTTGCATTACTCTGTCAATCTCTTTTTCCCTGCCTATTACATCATCAAAATCTTTTGCTAAAGCGGTTAGTTCAGTTGTAAATTCTTTTAATACGCTTTTTTCTTTCTTTTCATTTAATTTATTAATTTCATTTTCCAAATCTTTAATTTCAGTTACATATTCAACTATTTCCACTTTTTCAATTCCGAATTCTCTTAAAAGCTGAGACGCATAACTTGTCTCATCTTCCAAAAGAGCGATAAAAAAGTCCACCTCATCCGCATAAGGTTTATTTATACCCGAAATATGTTTAAACATTCTCTCAGTTGCTCTGTGAAAACTGAGAGTTTCGGTAGGCGTAGTTTCTACGGGCACTTTTTCAATATAAGTATCAAGATAATAATCAAGCCCGCGTCTGATATAATCTATATCAACACCAACATCTTCTAAAATAGAGCGGATGTTTTTATCTTTTAACAAAACATAAAACGCATGATCAACGGTAATATACTCGTTTTTTCTGCGTTTTGCTTCAAAAATTATTTCATTAAGTATTTTTCTTAAAGTTTCAGTTATTTGCATCTATTCCTCCTCTATTTTCGCCCTTAGCGGATAACCGGCATTTCGCGCCATCGTATGGACTTTATTTACTTTCATTTCAGCTATCTCATATGGATAAAGACCTACGACAGCACTGCCTTCTCTATCCACTTTGAGCGTTAAATTTATAGCTTCTTCTTCGGTTTTACCGAATATGGTTTTTAAAACTTCGATTACAAAATCAAAAGTCGTATAATCGTCATTCAAAAGAATGACTTTGTAAAGCTTAGGCAATAAAATTTCTATATCGCTTTGAACTTCCGTTTTAGTTGCCATTAGCTTCTCCTATCATTTTCCACATATCTTCTTCTTTTAATATTTTCACGCCGAGTTTCTTGGCTTTTTCATATTTGCTTCCCGGATCTTCGCCCACTATGACGAAATCCGTCTTTTTACTAACACTGTTGGTAACATGAGCTCCGAGATTTTCAAGAATTTCTTTTATTTCACTTCTCGGTTTACTCATACTACCGGTAAGCACTATGGTTTTACCCGTAAAAGGGGTCTCTTTTATTTCTTCTTTTTCAGGGTTTTTAGGCTGAATTAGCTCTATTAATTTTTCTATTTTATCTTTATTGACTTTTATATATTCGGCAATTGATTTTACCATTTCGGGTCCAAATCCTTCGATTTTATAAAATTCTTCCGGCTTATGTTTATAAAAATCTATGCCAAACGTTTCACATATTTTTTTACTGGCTACTTCTCCTATATGTTCGATACCAAGAGCATTTACAAATCTCCAGCAATCGATACCTTTGACTCTTTGAATGGCATTAATCAAATTTTCCGCTTTTTTTCTTGCAAAACCTGGTAATCTTTCCAAATCTTCCACTTTTAATTTGAATAAATCCGTAATATCTTTCACCAATCCTTTTTCATATAAAAGCTTAGCCACACTTTCACCAAGCCCCTCAATATCCAAACAATTTTTACTTGCCGCATAAATTATCGTATTTACAACCCTTGCCGGACATGCCAGATTTTGGCATTTGATAATCGCACCTTCATCCAGCACCTCGGATCCGCAAACCGGACAGTGTGTAGGTCTTGGAATAGGCTTTTCCTTACCTGTTCTTTTATGATAAAGAACTTTTGTAATTTTCGGAATAACATCTCCACTTCTTATAACTATTACATGATCTCCGATTCTTATATCCATTCTTTCTATTTCATCAAAATTATGAAGAGTGGCTCTTTCAACTATAACACCGCCTATTTCCACAGGTTCTAAAATCGCAACCGGTGTAAGAACTCCGGTTCTTCCCACTTGAATCACCACATCTTTTAAAATCGTTTCTTTTTCAACGGCAGGAAATTTATAAGCCACCATCCATCTCGGATATTTAGTCGTATATCCCAACTTATCAAGCAATTCAAGTTCATTTACTTTTACTACCATTCCATCAAGCATTACAGGCAGTGAATCTCTTATTTCTATAAATTCATTATATTTTCTTAATACGCATTCCAAATCATCTGCCAGACATTCTCCTCTTTTAGGAGGCTCTTTAAATCCTAAAGAATATACGAAATCCATAAGCTTTTTATAAGTTTTAAATTTTTCTATAAATTCGTTTTTATCTTTTTCATATTGCTCGTGACTCACCTCATCACTATTTAAAACTTCAATAGGATATCCAACTCCCCACGGATAAAATAAAAGAGGACGGCTTGCCGTAATCTTAGGATCCAACTGTCTTAAACTTCCGGCCGCCGCATTTCTCGGATTAGCAAATGTCGGTTCGCCTTTTTTTATTCTTTCTTCATTTAATTTATCGAAATCCTCTTTTTTTATTACGACCTCACCTCTTATTTCTATGAGATTTTTATATTCTATTTCCAACGGTATCGTTTTTATTGTTTTAGCATTTAACGTTACGTCTTCTCCGATTTCTCCGTCACCTCTTGTCTCGGCTCTAATCAATCTACCATTCTTATAAACTAAATTTAAACTTGCACCGTCAAATTTAGGTTCTATGTAAAAACTAAACTTATCATGACCTATAAGTCTTTTAACTCTTTGGACCCATTCTTTAAATTCGTTTTCGTCAAAAACATCTTCCATCGACCACATTTTAGTAATATGTCTGGCTTTTTCGAACCCTTCTAAAACAACATCACCTACTCTTTGTGTCGGACTTGTAGGATCTATTTCATCAGGATGTTCTTTTTCATATTTTTCAACTTCTCTATAAAGTTTATCATACTCTTCGTCTGTAACTAACGGATTATCAAGAACGTAATAATAGTATGCCCATTTTTTTAATGTTTCAACGGCTTTTTTATACTCTTCATGATTTTTAATCATAAACACTCCATTTTTTCATATATTGTAGCATAATTGCGGCCGGCGTAGTATTTAGATTATAACAAAAAATTATAAAAAAATCAATTTTTTATACTTCATGGCTCAATTTTTTTGTATAATAATTTTAAGAGGATTTCAAAATGAAAAAATTAATTTATTTATTATTTACAATATTATGTTTTTCAAGCGTAAATTTAACGCCAAAAGAAAAAAATTTCATAGAAACACACCAGAATATTAAATGCGTTACAACCGGAAAATGGGCTCCTTTTACTTATTATCATAACGGTGTTTTACAAGGTATAGCAATAGATTATTGGAGATTAATTTCCTCCAAAATAAACCTTAAATATTACTGTTATATCAATCCGAATTGGAATTCTGTTTTGGAAGAAATCAAAAATAAACGTAAAGATGTCACTCCTATATCCGCTATAACGCCAAAAAGAAAAAAATACGCCCTATTTTCCAAACCATACGCAACCTTTCAATACGTAATTGTTACAAAAAACACAGTATCGTTTATACCTTCGCTTAAATTTTTGAAAGATAAAAAAATCGCTTTATCAAAAAAATATACCATTATGGAAATAATAAAAAACAAATATCCTTATCTCGCGATCATCCCTACAAAATCCATAGAAGAATCATTGGAAAAAGTAAAAAAAGGTGAAGCTTTTGCCACAATTACTTTATCGCCGGTAGCATCATATTATTTAAGCAAATACAAATTTGGAAATTTGAAAATATCAGGTATAACACCGTTTAGCTACAAAGCCAGGATAATGATCAGAAAAGATTACGCTGAACTCTTAAGCATCATAAATAAAGCTATAATGAATATTTCGGAAAAAGAAAAAATAAATATATATAAAAAATGGGTTTATAATAAAAATTTTGACAATGAAGAAATGTTTAAAAGAATTCTTTGGATAAGTATAGGAATAATATTGATTCTTACGGCATACATTTTATATCAAACCAATGTTATTAAAAATAAAATCGAAGAAAATTTAAAACTTTTGCATTTTGCCACTCACGACAAACTCACAGGTCTTTACAACAGACATATACTTGATTACAACTTAAAACAACACATCAACGAATACAGACGATATAAAGCACCTTTTAGCGTGATTTTTATGGATATTGACGACTTTAAAAAAATTAACGATACTTACGGACATGAATTCGGAGATTATGTATTAAGTGAAATATCCAAAATTATTAAAAATTGCGTTAGACAAAGTGATATAGTGGGAAGATGGGGAGGTGAAGAATTTATGATTATATTACCCAATACAAAACTCGAAGAAGCGGTTAAAGTAGCATTAAAATTAAAATCAAAAATTGAAACCCATAATTTCAGACAAACACATATTACATGCAGTTTCGGAGTTGCTACGTTCAATAATGAAAACACCGATACGGCATTTATAAAAAAAGTGGATGAAAAGCTTTATCTGGCAAAATCAAAAGGCAAAAACAGAGTCGAATATTGATATAATTACATAAAAAAGGTTAAAAATGAGAAAAATTCTTTTTCCAATCGCATTAATCGGCATACTTTTTTTAGGATGTACTCAAGAACAGCAAAATAAGCTCGGGCGTTCTATTCAAAATATTACCGGAGTTAATGGAGTTGTGGATATATATAACGGAGGCAAACTCGTTATGAGATTTTTAAAAGTCGATAAACTTACAACAGCTCACGGGACAGATGATAACAAACCAAGACCTTACAGATTCGGCTACGGATATATCGATAAAAACTTTAACTATAAAGTCGATTCGGATGAGAAGAAAAAAGTTTATTTCGAAATCACGAATTACGAAACATATATTTTTTATGAAAATCCGGAACAATGATAGTTTATATTCACGGATTCGCCAGCTGTGCCAACAGCAATAAAACAAAAAAACTAAAAGATTATTTCGGAGACGTCGTCGCTTTTAATCTTCCGCCTTCACCACTAGAAGCCATTAAAAAGTTAACGCCTTACGCAAAACCGGAAAATCTTTTAATAGGCAGTTCTCTTGGAGGATATTACGCCATGTATTTAGCTGAAAAGTACGGTCTTAAAGCCGTTTTAATAAATCCTTCTCTTAAACCGTATAAAACTCTAAAAAAATATCTCGGCACTCAATACAGATATTGTGACAATGAACCGTTTAACTGGAAAAAGAAATATTTAAAAGAATTAAAAGAGTTAAAAGTAAAACCAAAAAGAGGCAAATATTTAGTACTCTTACAGAGTAACGACGAAATTCTTAACTATAAAAAAACCTTAAAAAAATTTAAAAACCGTCCGAATATGAGGGTGATTGTTGAATACGGAGGCAATCACAGATTTGAAAATTTGGAAGATTATCTGTGTATGATTGAAAAATTTAAAACCGACTCATAGCCTCGCAACCCTTTTTTTATCCTCTCTCACAAATTTACTCAAAAATTTACAATAATCACTGTAACATACGTTTAATTTCTCTTCAACGTTATGAGTATTTTCATATTGTAGCCTTAAATAGTCAAATCCGTTGTATCTATAAAACAAGACTCCACTGTAAAAGAAGCCCTTTTTGTTTAAAAACTCAGTAATTTCTTCTATTTCCGGCGTATGAAGATTTATATCGGCATAAATCATTTCACCTCTTAATTTTGCTTTTGTAAATAAAATATTAAATCTATTATTAAAATTTTTAACTTTTCCGTTGATTATTATTCCTGAAATTTTAAGAAGTCTGTTTTCCCAAAATTCAAGCGTTTTTTTTATAGGCCTTATTGTGGCTTTTGAGATTGGAAGATTTGCTTTTTTATATCTGTCATAAATAATTTTTCTATATATTTTAGGAGTGTACAGGGAGCGTTTTTGATGTTTAAAAATTTTATATCCTACAAGCGTACCCGAGCGTTTTTCGAATTTTATATCTTTTTGAGCAATCCAGGAAGCCACTTCTCCAAGCTGTAAAGCGGTTTCAACCATTCCATGCTTCAAATTCGCTTTTTGGGAAAAAGGATGAAACATAATAGCTTCTCCGTATATTGCATAAAGACCAAGACTCTCAGCTTTTTTTATTAAATAATCAAACATCTTATTCATAAGCCCTCTTCCCTTATAATCCGGATGAACCACTACAGCCCCTATTTCGCCGTTATAATTATCGTTTTTTGTAAGTAAAAACTGCCCTACAACCTTACCGTCAATTTCGGCAACCACAGGAAAATATTTATCGCTTTTTACCATTTTTTCCCACGTCTTTGGATTATAAAAACTTTTTTTATAATAAGTATCATCATAATTTGCCTTAAAAAGCTCAACTATATCTTCACCATCTCCTTTTTTTATATCTCTGATTATTGCTTCTATTTTATCTTTTACAATAAAAAAAGGAGATGAAATTCCGCTGTGTCCTTTCATTTTAGCTCCTTAATAATATTTGCGAATATTTTAGCGCCTATTATCAAACTTTCTTCATCTATATCAAATCTCGGATGATGTTGAGGATAACAGGTGCCTTTTATTTCGTTACAGCTCCCAAGCCTAAAAAACGCTCCCTTAACCACTTTCAGATAATTGGCAAAATCCTCCCCTCCCATAACAGGCTGTTTTAAATCCACCGGTGTTGCTAATTTCTTAGCGGCTTTTACCACTACATCTACCATTTTATCATCATTTATAAGCTCAGGATTTCCAAAACAGTAATGAAAATTATATCTTGCTCCCATGGCTCTGCAAATGCCGGCTGTCGCTTCTTCCATCATCTCTTTTATATTTTGTCTTACCGAATCGTTTAAAGTTCTGACTGTTCCGCTGAGCTTTACATGATCGCAGATAATATTTGGAGCTTTTCCTCCTTCAATGGTACCAAACGATATGACAGCAGGATGAAGAGGGTCTATTCTACGACTCACTATATGATTAATCGAATTTACCACAAGAGATGCCGTTAAAATTGCATCAACTCCTTCATGAGGTCTGGCTCCGTGCGCACTTTTTCCAAAAATTTCAATTTCGAACATATCCGCACTCGCCATCATTTCTCCGTATTTATAACCGATTTCTCCGGTTTTAAGATACGGATACATATGAAGCCCAAATATCGCACTGACTCCCTCAAGTGCCCCGTCTCTAATCAAATCCTCGCTACCTCCATCCATCACCTCTTCTTTATGCTGGTAAATTCCTCTGATATTAAAAGGAAGTTTATCTTTATGTCTGTTACAGGCGATTAAAAAACCTGTTAAAATCGCCGTATGTCCGTCATGACCGCAAGCGTGCATTATGCCATCTTTTCTCGACTTATAAGGGACATTATTTTCTTCTTTAATAGGCAAAGCATCCATATCGGCTCTAAAAGCAACTGTAGGAAGTTTATCATCCACTTTTATATCCACTACCATACCCGCATGATTTTCGTAAGTTTTTATCTCATTTATCTTCTCTTCTTCCAATATACCTTTTACATAGTCTCTTGTAGGATATTCTTCTCCCGAGAGGTCCGGATACATATGAATATGACGTCTTATTTTTATAATTTTATCTTTTAAGTTATCGATTTCGGATATAATTTTTTTCATAATTTCTCCTTTAAGGTCAAAAATGATAAAAGAAAAACTAAAATGGAATGAAAAATATAAAACTCTTACACCTAAACCTCCAAGCACTCTTTTAGATTTTATTCCGGAGACAAAAAATAAAAAAGCCCTTGATTTGGCCGGCGGTCTTGGTCGTAATGCTATAGCTCTTTTACAAAAAGGCTATGACGTCACTTTAATCGATATAAGCGACATTGCCATATCAAAAATAAACAATCCGAAAATAAAAAAAATTTGTCTTGACCTTGATAATTATATTATACCACAAAATGAGTATGATATTATTATAATGATTAAATATTTTAATTTAGATTTATTAAAACAAATCCCAAAATCATTGAAAAACAACGGATATTTTATATTTGAAACTATAAATAAATACCCTATAGGTAAAACTGAATTTTTTGAGATATTTAAGGATTTCGAAATAATTTTTTTTAATGAAAATCCGTTTCGGTTTGTGGGTAAAAAACGGTAAAATTTCAATAAAAAGGCCGTAAATGGATGTTATAGAATTATTTAAAAAACTTTTAAGTTTTAAATCGATTACCCCAAACGACGACGGGGCAATGGAGTTTATAAAAAATTATCTAAACGATTTTGAAATAATAGAGAGTGAAAAAGAAGGCGTAAAAAATCTTTTTATTTATAAAAAATTCGGTGAAGGTGAACATTTATGCTTTGGCGGACACATAGACGTAGTACCACCCGGAGAGGGATGGAAAAGCGACCCATTTACCCCTACAGAAAAAGAGGGATTCATATACGCAAGAGGCGCTCAGGATATGAAAAGCGGCCTTGCGGCATTTTTGTGGGCTATGAAAAACGCTAAAAATTTCAACGGGACTCTAAGCGCACTTATTACAAGCGACGAAGAAGGAGATGCCATTTGGGGCACAAGGTATATGCTTGAAATTTTAAAAGAAAAAAACATGATTCCTGATTACGCAATAGTCGCAGAACCCACCTGCGAAGAAAAATTCGGGGACGCTATGAAAATAGGAA
>JAMOTL010000109.1 GCA_027062285.1 Nautiliaceae bacterium | reverse complement strand
TTTTTATCACGCCCCTTTAAAATATGCCATAAAACCGCTACAAACCCGGTCCTGTCAGCCCCCGCTTTACAATGAAAAAGAATAGGTTTTTTTGCCGTTTTAAGAATATTTACAAGTTTTTCGAGTTCTTCTTTTCTTATTCTTTCAGGAGAGCGAGACAAAAGGGCCACCGTATAATAATCGACTCCAATCTCCTCACAAATCTCTTTTTCTCTTTGATAAAGATAGTTTTTATTATTGCCGCGGAGGTTTATTATCGTTTTTATACCGTATTTTTTTATTATTTTTTTAAGCCTCCAGGGAGTTAGCTGAGCACTTCTATAAACTCCTTCATCAACTTTATGAAAATTGAACCAAAAAAGATTTAAAAAATTATGCTCTTCAGTTATTATTTTAAAAAACTCACGCAAGGCTTTCAAGCCTTTTTATGAGTTTTAAAGGAGTCAGGGCGTAATTCGGTTCATAATTTCCGGCAATAGAATGAGCAAGAGAGGCATGAATAGCAGCCTTTAAAGGATGCCATCCTTGAGCCAGCAGACTTCCTATCATTCCGGCAAGCACATCTCCACTTCCGCCTTTTGCCAAAGCCACACTTCCATTAGGATCGATGTGAAGATTTCCTCTGTATGCGATAATTTTATTGGCACCTTTAAGTAAAAGCACAACTTTTGGATATTTTTCACTAAATTTTTCAGCAAGTTCGAATCTGTTTTGCTGAATTTCAGACGGTGAATATTCACCTATTCCTAAAATCTTAAGAAGCGAAGCAAACTCTTTTGGATGAGGTGTTAATACTATATTTTCTTTTTTTAAAAATTCTTTTATTACATCTTTATAAAACATATCGGCATCAATAACCATTGGAATATCAAGACTTAAAATATTTTCCATTTCATCATCAAAGTGATTATTAAGCCCCATTCCAAAAGCAAGAGCGCTAAAACCTTGAATATGATGAGAGTGCATAATTTCATACGGGATATTAATATTGTCATCATGACTCACAATACTTACAAGTCCGCATCCGAAATTAAAAGCTGCCATCCCCGCCATAATACCCGCTCCGGGTTTTTCACCTACAAGCACACCCAAATGCCCGTAAGTTCTTTTGTGAGCATTTTGTTTATCTCTTACAGGGAGTGTTAAATCCGATTTTTCCCAAACATGATATTTGGTAGGACCTTTATATTTATTAAAACTTACACCCAAATCCGCTCTTATTATCTCTCCTACACAGTCTTTTGCCGCGTCTGAATATAATGAAAGTTTTTCAGCTCCCATCGTCACGGTCAAATCGGCTTTAAACGCCACGGGCCTTGGATTTCCTTTATCATCAAGTCCGGTTGGAATATCACAGGCTAACTTAAAAGCCGACGCTTTATTCATTTTCCTTACCAAAGAGACTATTTCAGGGCTTAAATCCCTTTTTAATCCGCTCCCGAATATCGCATCAACAATAACATCAGCGCTTTCACATTCCTCTTTTACTTTTCCACCCACAGCCTTAAATCTCTCAAGCTGCAATTTACACATCTGAGATTTCGCGCCAAGAGGCAGATATAAGTTTACTATATAATCACCATGTAAAATCCTCGCAAGCGTCACACCATCCGCTCCGTTATTACCCGGACCTGAGACAATATTCACTTTGCTGAATTTGGGGAATCTTTTATAAATTTCAAGTGCCATAGAGTATGCTGCATGCTCCATTAAAATATCTTCTGTGAGTTTATATTTTTCGTAACATTTTTTATCTAAAGAATAAACTTCTTTAAAAACAGATTTCATTTTCTTCTCCTGTACTTCAGGGCTTTTATTACGTCTTCTTTTTGAATTTTTTTGCGTTTTTGTGTATTTGCTATGGTTTTTGATAATTTATACAGATTAAATTCACTTCTTTTACTAAGAGCAAAGTTTTTTATAGCTTTTTGAATTATATCATATGCCGTATTTTCTATATCAAATTTAAAATTTTCAGGCAGGTTTGCGTTAAATACACCTTTTTGAATTTCAAAAGCGGTTAATACCATTTCAAACATCTTTTTGCTTGAAATAGTAGACTCATCATCTTCTTCAATCATCTGATAATAAATTTCTATCCGGTCGTATAAAGGTTCGCTTATTCTGTTTTTGTATCGTTTTATCTCTATTTCAGTACACCTACACTCTTTATCAAAACTCAATAGATTCCCGCACGGACACGGATTCATAGCCGCAGCAAAAAGTATATCCGTTTCATATTCCACTTTTGAATTTACACGACTTATAAGTACCTTTTTATCCTGAAGAGGCAGTCTTAAGTTTTCCAAAACATCTTTTTGGAAATGAGGCAGCTCGTCAAAAAACAAAATTCCCTTATTGGCAAAAGCGATCTCTCCTACTTTAGCACCTCTGCTGCCTCCCCCGAATATTGCCGCTCTTGTTGATGAGTAGTGCGGATTTCTAAATGCTCTTTTTGGTTTAAATTCTACCTCTTTTTTATCTATAGCGTTTATTTTTTCAACTTCCAATATATCATCCAGACTCATAGGAGGCATTATATATCTAAGACGATTTATTATCATAGATTTTCCAACACCAGGAGAACCTTCAAGTAAAATATTATGAAATCCCGCAGCTGCGTAAAGAGCGGCTTTTTTTCCCGTATTTTGACCTTTTACATCACTAAAATCAAGCTCAAAATTTTCTTCATAATAATATTTTTTTCCTTCAATTTTTAAAAAAGGATAATTTAGAGAGCTTTTTTCCACTTTTTTAGGCTCAAACTCTTCAAATTCATTTAAGTGTGAAAAAGCAAAAATTTCAACGCCGGGAATTTTACTTATTTTATCGGCGCTTTCAAGAGGAATTATCACCTTTTCGGGTCTGAGGGATAATACAAGAGGAAAAATAGATGAAGTATCCTTAAGACGCCCATCAAGCCCAAGCTCTCCTAATACCAGATATTTTTCAAAATCAAACTCTTTATTATGAAACAGTATGCTTAGGGCTATTGGCAAATCAAAATGACTTCCTTCTTTTTTT
>JAMOTL010000108.1 GCA_027062285.1 Nautiliaceae bacterium | reverse complement strand
GTTGATTGAATTTAGCCATAATGCTTGATAATTTTTCTTTAAGAGTTTCAAAAATACCTTTTGTTGACTCTTCACCTTCAAGAATTTTTTCAAGTTTTTCAATTTCTTCATATAAATCTTTATAATCAATATCAACTTTTCCATATCCTAACGCTTCTGCCAGTTCAAGTTGTTCTTTAGCATACGCTAAAAGTTCTTTTAATTCGTCTTTATTAGGATTTTCCCCGTTTGCCAATTCATTTGCTCTTACAATAGCCTGTTCGGCTCTTAAAATAGGTAAAGGAATTACAATTTTTTCAAGAACCAATGTTTCAAGAGCTTCAATTAATAATTTCTTAGCTTCTTCATATTTTTCTTGTTCAATTAACGGAATAATAGCTTTTAGTACCACAGGATATGTTCCGATAGGTAATGCTGTTACGAAAATATCAAGTTCACTTGCTAAATTTAGCATAATATCTCTGGCAAGCTGTACTTCACCTGCTTTAATTAGCGCAACAACTTCTGTTTTAGCAGCTTCTACGTCATCTACAGTTCCCGGAAAATCTACCACAGATTCTCTTACATCTACCGGAACTAATTGTAAATTAGGATCTCTTGCTATTAACACTTCAAGTTTACCAAGAATATTTGCTATTTCTTCAAGAGCTTTGTCTTTTTCTTTTTTATCAAGAAGATCAACTACTTTAGCCACAAGATTAATAGCTTCTACCGCTTCTTCAGTAATTTTTTTAACTCTTTCATCTACATAATTGTCTTGAGCAGCCTCTACTTTTTTTGTAACTTCTTTGTTTTCTTCCATTCTTTTTTTGTTTTCAGCCATTTTCCCCTCCTTAAGGTTTAATTAATTTAACGTTAAAATTATACAATATTTAGTCTGATGTTGTCAATATTTTTAAACAAAGATTCAGAATAATTTTTAGTTATTCATGCTTAATTTAATATTAAGTAGATCTCTGTCACTTATTATTAAAAACAAAAGAGGTCTAAAGATTAATCACCTCAACCTCTATAGCTTTAAATCTGGCGGTTTTTACTTTATGGTCGGCTTCATTCCCAAAAAGATAATTTATATGATTCTTAGCAAAATGAAAAGTGGTAAACATTGTGTACGGTCTAACGGATTTAGTAAATTTAACTTTTAAAGGTTTAGTTTTACCGTAAATACTTTTTAAAATCACAGTGTCATTTATTTCGTTTTTGTGACATTCATTAACCAATAAAATATCATCATCATATCTTTTTGTAAGTCTCTCACTGGCTTTAGTCTGCGCGGCGTTATTATATTGAGCAAGCGCCCTTCCTGTATTCAGCCACCATCTTTTTTTATCTTCTATTAAATCTTTTACCTCTCCTCTTATATGATATTTGTGATAATGAAAATGACCTTTCCCGTCAGGCGTACTGAATTTTTCTAAATGAAGCACGGGAGTATCTCTTCCGTCTTCACTTATAGGCCACTGAAGAGGTTTTTTTTCCAGTCTTTCGTATGTGGCGCCTTTAAAACGGCTGACTTCTTTTTTACACGCATTAAAAACATCTTCGCTTGAAACATAATTTATATCCCTCCCAAGCCTTTTGGAAAGCTCCTTTATAACCTCCCAGTCATCAGGCAAATCGCTTTTTACAAGAGGTTTTGAGAGATGAAGTCTTCTCTCGGCATTTACGTAAACACCTCTTTTTTCATAAGCGCTTTTTACTGCAAATACGATATCCGCCTCTTTTGTAATCTCATTTTCCATAACTTCCATTACCATTAAAAATTCAAGCTCTTTAAAAGCCCTATGAATTTTATTTTGATTTGGATGAATATGTAAAATATCTTCCCCCATATTGATTATCGCTTTTATTTTACCATCTGTTACAGCATCAATAATATCCGGCGTCATAAGCCCTATATGTTCTTCATCCGGTCTTATATAATCAGGCAGATAGTACGGAAGACACCCTACATCGCAAGCTCCCTGAACATTGTTTTGCCCTCTTAGAGGCAATACGCCGGCTCCTTTTTTAAAATTACCCGTAAGCATAGCGAGATTACTGATAGCGTTTACCGATTCGGTACCGTCAATATGCTCGGTTACTCCAAGACCCCAGGTAAAAATAGTTTTTTTGGTTATAAGCTTTGCTATTTCCTCTATCTGTTTTGAAATATGTTCAAATCCGGGCAGTTTTTCAAAAAACTTTTTATCATATTTATCATTTAGAAGCAGATGCTTATATTCTTCATATTTTACGCATCGGTTATTTATAAATTCTTTATCTACTAAATCCCTTTGGATAAGTTCTTTTGCCAGGGCATTTAAAAACAAAAGATTGGATTCAAAAGGAAGTATTACTGAAATATCCGCAAATTTCATAAGGGGAATTTCCCTTACATCCACGACAATTAGTTTTGCCCCTCTTCTTTTTGCTTTAATAATTCTGCTTGCCACCATAGGATGCGCTTCTGTGGTATTTGAACCTATTACGAAGATTATTTCGGCATCGAACAAAGAATCAAAATCAACACTGCTGGCCCCCTCCCCTATACTCATTTTAAGTCCGCTAAGGCTTGGAGAGTGACAAACTCTGGCACAGTTATCTATATGCGGGGTTTTTACAACGTTTCTGGCAAAATGCTGAAAAAGCCACGCGCTTTCTATATTCGTTCTGGCTCCTCCTATTGCGGCAACGGATTTTGAAGAATAGTTTTTTATAATTTCTTTTAGTTTCCATGCGGCAATGTCAAGTGCTAAACTAAAAGGAGCTTCATAAAATTTTTCATCGTAAGGATAAAGGTTTGCGATTCTTATTTGTAATTCAAAAGGCATATTTTTTGCATTTTTTTCTATAAATTCATAACTTATCAAATGTTTTTTCAGTCTATGATTTAAAAACTCAAATCCGTATTTACCTTTTATACAAAGCTCACCGCCACTTGAAACTCCATTTTTAACAGGATTTATTTTTTCTATTTTATCCTGATTGATTTGAGCGTCTATTTCACATCCTACTCCGCAATAGGTACAAACAGAAATCATTAATGCCCTTTTTTTGACTAAATATATCTTATTTTGCCACTTTTTGCAATAGTTTATCCTGTAAACTTACAGGCAACATATTAAAGAATTTAATTAAATAATA
>JAMOTL010000107.1 GCA_027062285.1 Nautiliaceae bacterium | reverse complement strand
TAGCGAATTTTTCCGCTTCCTTGCTTGGTACGCATATTTCGTTTTTTACAGGAAGTCCCAAAATAAACATCTATCCCCTTTCAATATCGCCCGGATAATCCGCTATACCGTAAGTAAGATTTCCAACTTTATCAAAACCGAGCTGCTGCTCCAAAGCTCTTTGTAAATAAGCACTCCTGCTTCCCACGTGACAATAAATTATTATTCTGTCATCTTTTAATTTCATCCATTCATCAAGATCATATTGAACTCTACTGATAGGAAGAAGTTTATCGGTTCCTTTTATTCTCATCATCTGATGCTCAAACGGTTCTCTTATATCTATTAGTTTGAAATTCAAAAGTCCTTTTTCTCTAGCTTTAAGCAAAAGTTCAAGCTCATGTCCTAAAATCTGTTCTTTTTCTAAAATACTCTCAAGTTCTCCTACACTTAAGCCCTCTACCTCTTCAGCGTGTTTTTTTGGATGTTCTTTTTGATAATTTTTAGCATATTCCGGAGTACAGAAAATTCCGCAGTGACATACTCCCTTATTTGGTATTTCATCTTTTATAGCTTGAGGGCAAGGACATATTCTGTTATCCGCACTTACGTATTTTCCGTCTTTTTCAATTACAGGAAAACAGGGACAAAATCTTTTTCCATACATCAGTTTATTATTTGTAAGCCCCTTTAAAACCCTCTCTACTATCTCTTCGTCCGGATTAAACGTCCATCCGAACTGTTCAACCGTTTTATGGGCGAATTTTTCAGTTTTTAAAAATTCCTGCTGAAATTCAGGAGAATTTAAATCAGGCGTTTTCATTTAGCTCCTTTGTTATTTCTTCACACTTCTCAGGATTACAAAAGATTCCGCAATGACAGCATCCTTCTTTTACTTCATGATCAATAGCCGGTTTACAAGGACAGATTCTATCATCTTTATCGCCCATCGGAATAAAACATGGACAGTATCTTTTCCCGTACATTAATTTATTTCTTGTAAGTCCCATAACAATTGCATCATAAACTTCTTTGTTCGGATTTAAACACCATCCGAACTGTTTCACAACCTTCTCAACAAATTTTTTAGTTTTTTCTTCTTCTTTTTTAAATTCTTCGGAATTCATATCTATATCTGATCTTTTAGGTGTAAGCATTTTCGGCTCCTTTTTTTGTCTGATTTTAACAAAAAAAAATAAAAATTCAAATAACAGATAATTTTTATCTTATTTGTTAAATTGACAAATAATACCGTTTAAACATTTTGTTATAATTTCAACAAAAAGGTGTTAATGTTTTTAGCAAAATCCGAATATTTACAAAAGATAAAAAAAATCGCCGATATGTGTAAAGAATTAAAAATCAGTGTTTATATTTGGGGTGAAAAAGGAGTAGGTAAAACATTTTTGGCTAAATATATTTCTCCAAATGCCGTAATAAATCCCCAAAAACCTACAATCAATCCGATAATTATAGAAGATTTCGATAAAAAACCTTCTATAGAATTTAAAAATACAATAATCATAGCCACAGGAACCAAACCTTTAAATAAAGATATTTTAAAACGTTATTTTACTATGGATATCGAACTTAAACCTTTAAAAGAACACCCTGAAGACATAGAAGAATTTATTAATTATTTTTTATCAAAAGCACAAAAAGAATTAAAAATAAATAAAAATATAAAAATTTCGGACCCGGATATAAGCGAAAACCTAAATTCTTTAAAAAGACAAATTTATCAGCAATTACTATTTCCGGAAAAAAAAGAAAAAATTTTTGAATTACTAAAAGAGATATATCTTAATAATCATTCCACATATGAAAACGAATTAAAACTTTTTGAAAAAACACTTTTTGAAGCGATGAAAATAAAATACGGCTCGAAACTTCAAATTTCTGAACGGCTAAAAATAAACAGAGTAACACTGACAAAAAAAATGAAAGCGCTAAATGTTTGAATTTTGGTGTGAATACGATATCAATCCTTTAATAATTTTTAATCAAAAAGGTAATATCGTTTATTGTAATCAGGAAGCGGAAATATTTTTATCTTATATTAATAAAAAAGAAGTATTTGATTTTCTATTAAAAAACGCCCCTAAAAAACCGAGCATAAAAACGGAATTTAGAAAAATTAATTTTAAAGATTTCGAATTCAACGGTTATTCCATAGGATACAAAGATGATTCACAAATAGGAGTAAGATTTTTCATAAATACCGATACTCATTCTATTATTTATCTCGAAAAACTAGAAAAAATAGATTTGTCTATGATAATAAATTTTACCGTTGAATATATGAATCTTAAACAAAACACAAAATTTACTGTATATTTTGATCCGTCGATTCCGGAAATATACATAAACAAAAAAGCTTTTTTAGATCTGCTTTTTGAAATAATCGAAAACCAAGAAAAAGTTTATATAGAAACAAAAATAAATATAGGCGAATATATTAAGCTTAACCAAAAAAAATTTCCTATAATTTCCGTTATAATTGAAACAAATAAGAAAAAACACATAAAATCGCCCTATTTTGAAGTCATAAATAATAAAAAAGGATATATAATACAAATACCATTAATTAAGGAGACATATGAAAATCATAATACTTGATACCGAAACAACAGGAAATAAAGAAGAAGACAGAATCTGCCAGTTAAGTTATCTTGTCTTGAATGAAAATTTAGAAATAGAAGAAATTCATAATGAACTCGTAAAACCGCCTATTCCTATAAGTTTCGAAGCAATGGCAGTACATCATATTACAAACGAAATGGTAGAAGACAAACCGTTACTAAAACACACTAAAGCTTATAAAAGACTAAAAGAATTAAATACCGCGGAAAATGTTATAGTAATACATAATGCCAAATTCGATTTAGATATGTTAAAAAAAGAAGGTTTTAACTCATTTTTTAAACTTATAGATACTTTCAGGGTTTTAAAACATTTAATTCCAGAAGGTAAATTCTCTTTACAATATAATAGATATGCTCTTGGTCTTTATAAAAAAGAACCTGAAATATGCGAAAAATACAATATCCAGATTTCAGCTCATGACGCACTGGGAGACGTAATAGTTTTAGATTTATTATTCGAGTATATCATCAACACTTATGAAAAAACAGTAGAAGATCTGATAGACCTCACAAAAAAACCGGTTCTTTATGATAAATTTTATCAAGGAAAATACAAATTCGAAAATATCAAAGATATTTTAATAAAAGATCCGGATTACATTGAATATATGTTAAGTCTTACAGATTTGGATCCGGATGTAAAATATTCCATAGAACATCATTTAGAGAATCTGGAAGAACCTATGGAATTCAGATTTAACGTAGGAAAATATAAAGGTATGCTGATAGAAGATGTGGCACAAATAGATATCCAATATTTAAGCTGGGCTTATCATAATATGAAAATGGGAAAATGGATGAGAAAAAAAATAGGAGAAATTTTAGGCAAAATCTAAATTTTCTTTAAAATTTCTATTAAATATTCGAAATCTACAGGTTTATTAATAAAATAATTCACTCCCGCTTCGAGTGCTTCTTCTTTTGATTCTTTTCCGTCATATGCCGTTATTAACACTATCTTTTGATTTTCGTTTATCTTTTTTATATTTTTTGCCATTGTTATACCGTCCATTTCAGGCATATTTATATCACTTAATACGATATTAGGTAAATGCTTTTTATATTTGTCAATCCCTTCCAATCCGTTTTGGGCCGTATAAACTTCATCAAAATATCCACTTAATAAAATAGAAAGTACTTCTCGGGTATCATTATTGTCTTCCACATATAAAATTGTTTTTTTTTGACATATTATTCCTTTAAAATAGGCGCCGCTTATTTTTACTATAATAATATATTTTTCTTTTATTAAAATGACATTTGAAAGAAAAAAATTATAACCCCAGATATTTTTTCTTTATTTCTTCACTTTTCAATAAAGCTTTCGCATCATCTTCCAACACTATTCTACCGTTTTCCATTACATACCCGCGATTTGCTATTTTTAAAGCCGCACCTGCATTTTGCTCCACCAAAAGAATGGTAACGTCTTTTTCTTTATTCAAATTTATAAGAATTTGAAAAACTTCTTTTACAATTTTCGGAGCAAGTCCGAGTGAAGGTTCGTCAAGAACCAACATTTTAGGTTCGCTCATCAAAGCTCTGGCAATTGCTAGCATTTGCTGTTCGCCCCCACTAAGACTTCCGCCGAAATTATTTCTTTTTTCTTTAAGTCTAGGGAACAGTTCAAACATTTCATCTTTTAATCTTTCATAATTTTCATCATTAAGATAAGCACCTATTCTTAAATTTTCCTCAACTGTCAGATTAATAAAAATTCTTCTGCCTTCTGGAACCAATGCCATTCCTCTTTTTACAATCAGGTGAGTTGGAATTTTGGAGATATCAGCTTCTACGAATTCTACGTACCCTTCTTTTTTTACAAGATTAAAAATAGCGTTTAAGGTTGAAGTTTTTCCTGCTCCGTTTGCTCCAATTATTGTTGCTATTTCGCTGGCTTTTACATCAAAACTAATACCTCTTACCGCCTCAATTACTCCGTATTTTACTTTCAGATCTTTAACCTTCAACATCGATATCTCCTAAATAAGCTTTTATAACCGTTTCATTTTTCATCATATCGGCAGGTTTACCTTCGAATATTGTTTTTCCGTAATCAAGGACAAGAACTCTATCGGCGATTTTTTGAACGAATTTCATATCGTGTTCTATAAAAAGAATAGTTTTTTCTTTTTCTTCTCTTAATTTAAAAACAGTATCAGCCAACTCTTCAGTTTCTTTCGGGTTCATACCGGCAGCAGGTTCATCCAAAAGCAACAAATCAGGCTCAGTAGCAAGTGCCCTTGCTATTTCCACTTTTCTTTGGTTTCCATAACTAAGCGCCGTAGCATTATAGTGAGCAAACTCAGCAATATTTAAAAAATCTAATATTTCCATTGCTTTTTCTTTATAAAGCTTTTCTTCTTTAAAAAATCTCGGAAATCTAAATACCGCTTCAAAAAAATTATAATTATAGTGATTATGAAAACCTATTAATACATTTTCCAAAACCGTCATGCTTTTAAAAAGTCTTATATTTTGAAACGTTCTTGCTATTCCCTTTTGAACGATTTCCACAGGAGAGAGTCCCGTAATTTCTTCATCTTTAAAATAAACATGCCCGCTTGTAGGTTTTAAAACTCCTGTAATAATATTAAAAAGAGTGGTCTTCCCCGCACCGTTCGGGCCAATAAGACCGAATATTTCTAACGGCTTAACATGAAACGTTACATCTTGTATAGCCACAACTCCACCGAACTTCTTGGTTACTTTTTCAACCTTTAGCATTTAGTCTCCTTAAATATTCTTCCCCTTCTTTTCTCGCCCATTTAATAAATAATCTTTTAGTATCCAAATGACCCAGGTCTTTATCATTCAAGATATATTCTTTTAATAACTTCGCACAAACAACCGCATTGGAAAAACCTCTGCCGCCCATTCCGTTAATAACGTACAGTCCCTCAATATACCATAATTTTTTCGGTTTATCACCTTTGACAATATATTTGTCCTCAAGAAGAGTTTTATCGGTATCTATAATTTTACCAACAACAGGAAAATAATCAACACTTGCCGCTCTAAATCCGCCTTTTATATCAAGAATCTCATATTTTTTTATATTAATAACTTCATTTGCTTTTTTTATAAGCTCTTTTGCTTCTTCTAGGTTTTCTTTACAATTCAGACAATCACGTTTATGTGTAGCACCGATTTTTATAATCTCTCCTATTTTTCCGACAGAACAGTTTTTATGAAAATAACACTCATCTAAAGAGCATATGGCGTTATTTTCATATTGGGCTTTTATTTCTATCCTCTCACCCCAAATAGGCCTTATTTTTATGTAAGGTATATCAATTATCTTTTCATAACCACTTGCGAGTATTACGTGTTTTGTTTTTATTTCATTATTGATGAACCAAAAACCATCTTTTCTCTCTAAACTTTTAACTTCCGTTTTTAAAAAACTCACCGGTAACTTTTCTCTCACTTCAGCAGGATCTACAACACTCCCTATATCAAAATAAAACCCATCCCCTCTTTTCTCAAACGGAAGTTTTATATGGGACTCATATTTTTTAAATTTTTCTATATCTTTATCATCCCGTGGAAGTAAAACAACACCTTTTGTATGAGTATTTATACCGGCGTTTCTATAAAAATTAATAGCTTCAACAATCGCCCCGTTAATAAATCTCGTATAAGGCGTATCATAACCGATTTTCGGAAATAAAAAAGCCCCTGCAGCCCCGCTTGCTTTTTGTAAAATACCTTCTTTATCAATTAAAAGAGTGTTAAATTCCCTAAATTCCCACGCACACATAAGGCCGGCAATTCCGGCTCCTATAACTACAAAATCAAAAGATTTCATTAAATGCCACTTCAAATTCTTTTTTATCTATATTTTCATCTTTCAGTTCGTTAAAAAGCATTTTTTTAAAATCATTTTTATTAATTTTAACTTCAACATATAACAATTTATCGGTTTTAGAATACCAAAAATTTCCTTGTATTGCGTTAATAATTACGAAATTTTTAACCGAATCCAAAATCTGTTTTTGTTTCTTTTCATTATCTATTCCAACTCTTCTTAAAAAAAGTTTAGTTTTTGCCTGTAATTTATTTATTAAATCGGAAACTCCGATGGAAAAAGCTTCTTCTTGTTTTAATCTTGTAATCTTTTCTGTATAAACTTTTCCTACGGATTGAAAGGAAGATTGATAACATACCCAAAAAGGTGCGGGAATTTTATGTATATAACACTTTGTGAAATTTTTAATTTTAGTAGAAGTATTACTGACGCTGCAGCCTACAAATAGAGGAATAATAAACCAAATATAAGGTTTCATAAACCTGCCTTTTTAAAAAAAATTATATCACAATTTATATGGTAAATTATTGAATTTTTGGGAGAAAATCAGTGTCGGAGAATATTAAGTAAAATAAAAAAAAGAAAAAGAAAAATTATCTTTTTGAGAATTGTGGAGATTTTCTCGCTTTTTTCTTTCCGTATTTTTTTCTTTCCACTACTCTTGCGTCTCTTGTCAATAATCCCGCAGGTTTTAGAACACTTCTAAACTCAGGTGCGTATTCAACAAGCGCTTTTGAAATTCCGTGTTTAATAGCATCTGCCTGAGCTGCGAACCCACCACCTAATACTTTTACTTCGATATCGAAATTTCCTTCTTGTTTTGTTAGCATTAACGGCCATCTAACTCTTAATTTTAGTGCGTCTCTTCCACCAAGAAACTCATCAAGCGGTTTTCCGTTTACGATAATGTTACCGCTTCCGTTTTTTAACCAAACTTTTGCTACCGCTTCTTTTCTTTTTCCAGTTGCGTAAATTCTTCCGTGCATTTTCATTAGTTACCCTTTACTTGAGCTGTATGAGGATGATTTTCGCCTGCGTAAACTTTTAGTTTTTTAAGCATTTTTCTTCCAAGTTTAGTTTTTGGAAGCATACCTCTTGTTGCTAATTTGAATAGTTTTTCCGGATTGTTTTTAAGTAATTTTTCTACTGTCTCTTCTTTAACATGTCCGAAATACCCAGTATGTTTGTAGTATTTGTCTTCAAGTTTTTTAGATGTAGAAAATTTAACCTTATCAGCGTTAATAACTACAACATAATCACCGCAATCTACATGAGGAGTATAATAAGGTTTATGTTTTCCTCTTAAAATAGTGGCAATTTCAGTTATTAATCTACCAAAAGTTTTATCTTTTGCGTCTATTAAAATCCAATCTCTTTTAACATCTTCAGGTCTTATAGATTTTGTAAATTTCATTATCACACCTTTTGTGAATTTTTTAGGTATGGAATTGTAAGCAACAAAACTTAAAAGAAACTTAAATTAAGTAAACTTTAAGGTTAGAGAATGTTTGAGAATTTTAAAATAAGCTCGATTTCTCCTGCCGGAATTCTAAGTTCCCTGCTAATCTCCTCTATGCTGTATCCGTTTTTATATAGATTTAAAATTTTCTCCTCTTCATGTTTGTTTATATTGCCTATCGCAGGTATGTTCTGTTTTTTTACTTCCAGTTGGACTTTAGCTATTTCTTCTTCTATTTTTTTATAAAATTTTCTGTTTTTTTCTTCAAGATATCTGATATCGTCTACGATATTTTCTATTATTTCTTCCAATTTTTGAATAGTTTCTATGGATTTATTATTTTTAAGCTCTTTTTTTAATAAAAACACTTCTTTATTAAGTTCTTCAAGACTTAATTCAATTGCGGCAAATTTTTGTTCTATTATTTTTTCTCTTTTTAAAATATAAAAAAACAAAAAAAGCATAAAAGCACTAAGACCTATAAAAATTATTAAATGTATATCAATCATTTTTCGCTTTCATCTCCCTTATTATCGCTCTTTCTCTTGCTGTTATAAATGCGTTGTAATCTTTTTCGTCTCTTTCGTGAAGATGTAAAATCTTCGCCGTATTTTCGTCTATCGCTTCAAAAATCACAGGCACCACTCTTTTGGGAAATACCGGCAAATCCATTCTTCCGTAATATTTTTGACCCGGTTTAAATAATTTATCTTTTATTCTAAAATTTTCAAACCCCACTGCTTCTGTTTCACTTTTATATTTTAAAGGAGTCAGCTCTTTTTTTTCATTTTTTACTATAGCCGTTAATTCGTCTACTTTTCTATGAAGTGCCACTAAAAGCTCTAACAATACCGGATCCGTATCCCTTGTCTCTCCTCTTGCTTTTGCGAGTTTTATATACTGACCTATCGGATCGTCCGTTTCGGCCGAGAGCTTATGGAACTCCTCCTTAAACTCATCTCTAAACTCTTCAAATTCAATAGGAACGAATGCCGGTATCAGTCTCATCTTAATGCCTTATCCAAAATAATAAATATTAAAAATAGTATACCTAAAAATCCGTTTACGTCAAAAAAGGCTTTTGGGATATTTTTATAATCTTTTTCAATAAGTCTATGCTCATAATATAGCATAGCTGCGGCTATAATTACTGCAAGCCACGCAAAAAAACCTAAATTTGTATACGCCACAAAAAGAGCCCAGAAGATTACGGCAAAAATATGAAACATTTTTGAAATAAAAAGCGCTCCTTTTTCACCCACAAGTGCAGGAATTGAATACAGTCCTTCGTTTTTATCAAACTCCATATCCTGAAGAGAGTATAAAATATCAAATCCCGCAACCCAAAACATAACACCAAAAGCCAAAAACACTGACCAGCACGGAATTGTACCCGTAACGGCAATAGCCCCCGCAATCGGTGCTAATCCAAGAGCCACACCAAGTACCAAATGAGCAAATTCGCTGAATCTTTTAAAATAACTATACGCTCCTAAAACTATTAATACCGGGATTGATAGTTTAAAAGCCAAATCATTTATCAAATAAGCAACGCCAATGAAAATTAAAGCGTTCGCTATGATAAAAAGTTTCATTTCCGTTTCACTAACTTCACCGGTAACTGAAGGCCTGTCTTTTGTGCGGGGGTTTTTAGCATCGATATCTTTATCTACAAGTCTGTTTACAGCCATTGCGAAATTTCTGGCACTCACAGCCGCTAAAATACCAAGAATCAAAAGTTTCCATCCAAACCAGCCGTCAGCCCCCACTATCATAGCTATGAGTATAAAAGGAATACTGAATATCGTATGAGAAAACTTTACAAGTTCTAAATATTTTTTCATCTTCTTCCTTAAAAGAATATTAATTTGTATAATTGTAACAAAAAAGGATGATTTTGTTTGCCATAATAGGTCCTACAGCAAGCGGTAAAAGCGATTTGGCTATAAAAACAGCAAGAATATTAGGATATGAAATATTATCACTGGATAGTTTAAGCATTTATAAAGAAATAGACATAGCATCTGCTAAACCCTCAAAAGAAGAACTGAGTTTGGTAAAACATTACGGAGTGGACGAAATTTATCCCAATGAAAAGTTCGATGTAAGCAAATTCATTCAAATTTATAAAAAAATACCTCATAATAAAATCATAATAGTAGGTGGTACGGGATTTTATTTAAAAGCAATGATTGAAGGAATTTCAAAAATGCCTACAATTACCGATGAAATAAAAAAAGAAGCGAAAAAAAAAGATTATGAATTTTTAAAAAAAATCGATCCCGAATTTGCATCGAAAATATCTCCAAACGATACATACAGAACTCAAAAAGGAATAGAAATATATCTGGCAACCAATACACCGCCAAGTTTTTATTTTAAACAAAATCCCCCAATTCCTGTATTACCGAATATTCCGATATTCGAGATTGAATCGGACAGATCTTTGCTTCGCGAAAGAATAAAAAAAAGAACCGAAAAAATGTTTGAAAAAGGATTGATTGATGAAGTGGCATATCTTGAAAAAAAATACAGGGATAGAAGACTTCCCGCTTTAAAAGCGATAGGAATAAAAGAAGTACTCGATTATTTTAACGGAATTTATTCAAAAGAAGAATTGAAAGAAAAAATAATAACCAATACCGCACGGCTTGCCAAAAGACAGCAGATTTTTAACAAAACCCAATTTCCTCAAAAAATAAGCGCTCCTTTAGAAAAACTGGAAGAAATTATTCTTACTCGAATAAATCCATAGCATCCTTACAAAGCCCACGCCAAAGTTTTGAATTTTTTACTTTTAAACACTCATCTAAGTATGTTTTATTTTTTGTAAGGTTTGCGAGCATAAACAGAGCCCTCGCTTTATCTTCTCCTTTTACTCTTGGAAGAAGATTTTTTAATACTTTTATTGCTTCATTTTTATCTTTTGTATATTTGGCAAAAACAAATTCCACAAAAGGCGAATACGGATAGGCTTTGTATTTTTCCTGTAAATCAATTATCTTTTTGGCATAAGTAGCCGCTAAAAGATTATCATTACTTTTAAGTGCCCAATTGACAATTTTTATATAAACATCCACATTTTCGAATTTTTTGTATTTTTCTATCTCTTTTGCCACTTTTAAAGCATCTTTATATTTTTGTATTTTGTACAAAGCGAAGAATTTATATTTTAAATATTTATAACAGTCGTTTTTCATTACTTGGCATAAATCATCCACAGCCGTCACAACCTCTTTATATTTACCCATTTTCCAAAGCGCTTCTATTTTTCTTTTCATCCATTTGACAAAGACTTCATCATTCGGAGAATTCAAATATTTATTACATATCTTAGAAGCCAGCTCATATGCTTTTGCCTTCATCGCACATTCATATATTTTATCATCCCATTTATGATCAAGTTTTATTTTATATTTTTTTATAAGTTCAACAGCAACAGAACATGCCCCTTCATTTAAAAATTTTTTAGCCAATTCTTCTTTTACTTTTTTCAAAAACTCTTTCTTATCCGGAAAAACTTTATCCGGAATATCAAGAAGTTTTTTTTCTATTTTTAAAATATCCTGATATCTTTTCATTTTAAATAAAATTTTAGCTTTTTCCACAATCGCTTTTTGAGCAATCTCTCCTTGATAATTTTTTATAATCTTATCTATATAATTAAGTTTTTTAGTTAAATTATTTTCAGGCAGATTAAATAAAATTTTATCTCTAAGAGCTACAGCGGCATCAGAATAATCTCCGTAAGGAAATTCTTTTAGGTATTTATTTATATATTTGAGAGCTAAATCGTATTTTTTTGCTTCATAAGCCCACTGAGCCAAATTAAAAAGTAAAGGCTCATATAAATCATCCAGTTTTTTAAGTTTTTTTAATAAAGCATCCCCTATATTTATAGCTAAATCATAAATTTGATGATTCGCAAGCATTTGAGCGAGCTCATAAGCTTTTCTTTTATCTTTTAATAAAAATTTTTTGTTTGCTTCATATATTTTTTTATAGTATTCTATGGCTTTTTTTACTTGACCTTTATCCATATATCTTTGGGCAAGTCTTGCTGCTGCCAATGAAGCGATATCAAGATCGGTAGTGGAATAAAGCGCTTTTTTATACAGATTAAACGCGTCTTTCTCATTCCCCATCATATACAACTGATCAGCAAGATAAATCATTGCAAGATACGCCCATTTTGTATTGGGATAATCCGTTATTATTCTATTGTAATAATAACTGGCATCACTAACAAATCCCATCTTAGAATAATTTTTTCCTACGATCAATAATATTTCGGGAAGTTTTTCATTAAAAGCAAATCTTTTTATCCATTCTTTTCCAAGCTTAATAACTTCTTCGGAATCGTTGTTTTTATCTAAAAGCTTTAATTTTAGATACAGTACATCAGGTAAAAATATGGATTTCGGATATTTTTTTACAAATTCGTCAATTTCATCCCTAACATCTAGGCCTTTTTTATACGCTTTTAAAATTTCAAAATACTTCATCAAATCCTGGGATTTTTGAGTTTTAACAGGTTCTAAATTTTCATTTATAGCCCCTACATAAGGTAAATAGACATGATGATAATAAAAATTGAGCCCGTTTGTTTTTTTATCTGACAAAAATTGTTCATTAGCAATAATTACCCATTTTTTTGCATTTTTCATTTTAAAAGGAGTTATAAGAGGAGAATTATGTAAATTGTCTTTAAAAGTATAAAGTTTGTAGTTCCCTTTAACATCAATCTCTATTATAAATTTTTTTCTATTAAATTTAGGAGTAATTTTAAAAAAGTAAGTTTTATCTTTAAATACCGGAGTAGTAGGAACTTTATCAAATTCGCATATTACTTTTCGCTTATAAGGTTTACAACTGAATTTAAAGTCGTTATTTATTGTCAGTATTTCATAAGGAGTTCGAGATTTTCCATAATCTACATTTATTTCCAAAGCAAAAAGTAATATGGGAAAAAGAAGAAAAAAAATCAACTCAAACCTTTTTGATGTATTATATCAAAAAGGTTAGAAGCTTATAGTAGCATTCATAATATCGCCTGCCACTATACCGAAATATATAGTACCCGCAAGCAATATTAACTGTCCTATCATACTTCCTGTTGACATTTGTATCACTTCACCGTTATTTTTAGGTTCGTCAAAATAAATATGTTTGATAATCCATACGTAATATCCCACCGCTAACGCAGAATTCAGTAAAGCAATAAGGACAATTATCCATAATCCGGCATCAACTCCTGCATAAAAAGCTACGGCTTTTGATAAAAATCCTGCCAAAAGAGGTATACCGGCAAGTGAGAATAACTGAATTGTAAATAATAAAGAATGTAAAGGCGCTTTTTTATAAAGACCTTTTATATCATCAAGATATTTTACTCCGAGTTCACGTCTTAAATCATTAAGTAATAAAAATACACTCGTTTGCATAAAAATATATGCTACAGCATAATATAAAATCCCTGCGTATGAATAAACACTTGCCGCTGCCGCAAACGGTATTAAAGCATATCCGCTGTGTGCAATTGAAGAATAAGCAAGGATTTTTGAAATTCTTTTTTGCCAAAGCGCCATAAAATTGGCAAGAGTCATAGTTAAAATAGCAAAGAAACTAAAAATAAGCACAGTTGCCAAAGGATAAGCTATTAAGAATTTATAAAACGCTTTAAATGTTGCGAATAACACAACACTTTTAATAACCCCACTTAAAATAGCTGCTGCTGCATGATTAACTTGCGAATAAGCATCCGCAGCCCATCCATGCATTGGTACGACTGTTAATTTATAAAAGATACCGGCAAGCATAATAGCTTCGGCAATTAAAGTAAATTTACCGCTTACATTCATTTCAGAATAAATAAAACTGTCTGTTGTAAAACTAAACAGAGCAAACCCGAGTAAAATAATACCGCTTGCTACCGCACCTGCGATAAATGCTTTGATAGCACCTTCGGCATTGTAAAAGTTTCTTATATTGGCAACTAAAATGTAAGAAATAATAGCAATTACTTCAAATAAAACTATAAACATAAAAAAGTTGTTTGTCTCTAAAAACGCCAAAGAGGCTCCTGCTAAAAACAACATTTGTGAAATCAAAGGTCTCTCAAATCCTGTAAGAGCCAGTGAAACAGCCGCAAGAGTCGCCAGTAACACAAATTCCATAAGTTTAGTAGCATCATCGGCTACGAAATATGGGAAAATACTGTTTAAACTTTCTCCTTTAAAAACAAAATATGCCGCCAATATAAATGCCAACACCGCTATGATTTTAGCGATTACTATATTATTCCTATAAAAAATAGGAACCAATAAACCTGCCGCTATTAATATTATGAAACTCATTACATTCCTCCTAGGAAGCTAAATGCTTTATTTGCCAAATCGAATATCGGTTGAGGATTGATACCGAAATAAACAATTAACACTGCGTAAATCGCTAATGCTAATTTTTCTGCTAAACTCATTGAAAAATCAGCTTTTTCTACAAGAGGACTCATAGGACCATGAATCGCACGTCTAACCGCCCAAATGATATACCCGGCGCTGATAAGTCCGGCAAACGCGATAACGGCAATCCACCATCCCCAAGATTTAACAGCCGAAATAATTATAGTAAGTTCTCCTACAAACCCCATTGTTCCAGGAAGTCCCAGAGCAGCCATACCTGCTAAAATAAAAATAGCACTCGCATATGGAGCTTTTTTCATAATACCGCCCATTTCATCCATATACCATGTATGAGTTTTATGGTGTAACCATCCGGCAATTAAGAATAGTGGTGAAATTACAAGGGCGTGTCCTATCATTTCAAATAAAGCAGCACTCAAACCTTCGTATGTCATAGTTGAAATAGCAACTACAACAAGACCCATATGCGAAATTGAGCTGTAAGCAACCATTTTTTTGATATGTCTTTCGTAAATTGCCAAAAATCCTGCGTAAAATGTCGTAATAAGACCGAATACTAACATCCATTTAGCAAACATCAAAGTAGTGATAGGCATAAGTTCAACAGTAAATCTTATAAGCCCGTAAGCTCCCATTTTTAATAATACACCGGCAAGTAAAACAGAAATACTGCTTGGTGCTTGCACGTGTGCGTCAGGAAGCCATGTATGAAATGGAAATACAGGAAGTTTTGCCGCAAAACCTAAGAACATTAACCACCAAATTAAAGCAGGAGTAGCAAGTGTCGCTTCTTTAATTAATGTTAAATCCCAATATCCTGTTTGTTTATATAGAAGATAAAATCCTACAAACATAAACATAGCAAATACGTGTGTATAAATAAAGAATTTGATTGCCGCATAAACTCTATTTTCAGCACCCCAAATACCTACTAAGAAAAGCATAGGAACTAACGTTAATTCCCAAAACATAAAAAACCAAAGAACGTTTGTTGTCATAAATACACCGAAAATCGGTCCGCTAAATAGTATTAGCAAACTAAAATACGCCGCTTGTTTCTTTTCGTTCCATGATGTTAATACAACTAAAATTAAAAGAGCCGCTGTTAATAAAAGCATAGCAACACTTAATGCGTCTATTTGAAGAGTCAACTCAAATCCGAATTGAGGAACGCTTAAATAATTCCCTAAGAAAATGAATCCACCGTCTTCCGGTAACATATGATACCAGTTAAGAGCAATAATGAATAAAACCACAAACCACCCGAGCGCAATATATTTTGTAATATGCTGTGCCCCTCTAGTTAAAAAATACACGAGGGCCGAGAGAAGTATAGGCGCAAAAATTATATCTACCGCTACCATTTTATAGCCCCTTTACAATAATTAAGATTGCTATAACGATAATTGCCACACCAAGAACGAATTGTCCCATGTATGTACCGATTTTACCGCTATGTCCAGCTTTAAAGATGTTATAAACGAATTTAGTCATATCAACCGTTTTATTTACTATATAATCTATTACATATGTATCAAACCATCTCATAGATTTCGCTATAGCACCTACTATGATGTTTTTAGAAATCCATGTAATCATCGCTTCTACATAATATCCGTTAAATAAAACCTGATGTATAGTTTGTACGAAATGATGAGATGCGATTTTATATAACAGATTCAGACCTTTTACATATAAACCGACTACAATTAAGAAAATAATAAGCATTCCTGTAAGCATAAATGCCGCAAGTCCTGCTACATGAGGCTCGATAACGTCTTCACCTACGATGTAATGAACTATATCACACTGCCAAATTGAAATAAACAGTGTTAAAAACGCCAAAATACCGAGTGGTAATCTCATCCACAAGTTACTTGGATGATGAACGCTTCCTTTTAAATCTTCATTTCTCGGTTCACCCAAGAATATTAGAATCCATAATCTTGTAATGTATGCGATTGATAATAGTGCCGCTATTGTTACGAATGTTTTAGTAAATCCGTTACCCCATTCCCAAGCAGCAGCTACTACCATTTCTTTTGAAAAGTATCCGCTAAACGGAGGAACACCGGCAAGTGACAGTGACCCCATAGCCATAAATAACGCCACCCACGGGGCTGTTTTAATAAGACCACCGAGTTTCCATGCGTCTTTTGTATGGTGTGCGATGTAAATTACGGCACCAGCACTTAAGAATAACAACGCTTTAAAGATGGCATGGTTTACCAAATGAAGCATACCGGCTGCCAAGCTTCCAACACCAAGACCTACAAACGCAATTGATAAGTGTGACATTGTTGAATATGCCAAGATTTTTTTGATTTCTTTTTGAACGAGTGCCGAAGTAGCACCGATAAATGCCGACAATGCTGCTACGTTTGCTACGATAAACAGCGCATCCGTATAAGCAAAGAAATCAAAAAGTCTCGCTACGATGTAAATACCTGAGTTAACCATTGTCGCACCATGGATAAGAGCAGATACAGTCGTCGGACCTTCCATCGCATTCATTAGCCACGGATATAATGGAAACTGACCGGATTTACCAATAGCACCCATAAAGATAAATAGAGCAACTACAAGAGCCAACGTTTTATCAAGTTGCCCGGCATTTGCCATTTGATTCAGTTCAACTAAATTTACAGTTCCGGCATAAAAGAATAGTAAAGCGATAGCTGCTAAGATAAAAATATCACCGAACCTTGTATATAAAAACGCCTGCATACCAGCATCCGCCGCAGAATTTTTATAATACCAGAAACTGATAAGCAAGTAACTGGCAAGACCCATAAACTCCCAACCGACAAAAGCACCGATTAAATCTTTTGTAATAACAAGTAAAATCATACCTCCGATAAAAAATAACACTTTTGCGTAATATCTCGGCTGATCAGGATCATCTCCCATATAATCGTGCGCGAAATGAATATCTAAAAATCCAAGGCCCGTAGCCACTAAAAGCATTACAATTGAAAGATGATCTATGTAAATCCCAAACGGAATTTGAATATTACCTAAAGCTATCCATGTATAGTCGATATCGATTACAGTATCAGAATATTTAAAAAACAACACCAAACTTGCCAAGAAAAGGATAAACCCTACAACCTCTGCAACCCAAAACGCAAGTTCTCTTTTCGTTTTTCCTAGTACATACGCTAAAACGGCTCCGATATAAGGAGCGATTAATAGTGTTAATACCGCATTATTCATCGCTCACCGCCTTATCTAAGTGATCTGGGATAATTTCTCCCGTTATTCTGTTAGCTAAAATGAAAATAAGTACACCAGCTGCCGCTTCAAGCGTTGCGATAACGATAATTACATACGCTATCGCCAATCCTTTAGTAAGCCCGAAATTATATGCCGCACTTGCTAAAAGAAGAATTACGGCATTTAAAAGCATCTCCAATGAAAAGAAAATTTTTAAAAAATCACTTTTACTTGTAACTCCGTAAAGTCCCACTCCAAAAAGTATAATCGCCGCTATTGCATCAATATAAAAATGTACCATCTTTATTCCTTTCCGTGTTTTAGCGTATGTAGCATTCTAATACTACCATACAAAATACTTGCCGCTACAACGCTCATAAAAATAGCAATTTGCCCGTAAAAATCAGTAAATATTTTCACCTGGTCTTTTAACGGTATCGCTTTACCTTCATAAGGAATATCAGGCAATAAAAACGGAATAATAATCAATCCGATTATTACAAGAGTTACAACGGAAACCGCCCAAGGTCTAATTTCAAATTTCGGAAATTTCGAACCGACTACAGTCACCCCGAATAATGTTAATACAACTATACCTCCTGTATATACGAATATTTGGAATAAGCCCAAAAGTTTTTCACCCATGAAAATATAATAAATTCCCAATAAAAACATCATCATTACAAAAGAAATCACGGCTGGGACCGTATTCTTTTGAGTTAAACTCATTACAGCCAATATAATAGCTATGGCAAGAATAAGTACGCTCATCTCATTCTCCTTTTTCTTCTGACGCTGCCTGTGATTCCGATTCGGCGGCGTCAGCTTCAGGTTTTGCTTCGGATTCTTTCGCTTTTGCAGCTTCCTCGGCTTTTTTCTTAGCTTCTGCTTCTGCTTTTTTCTTAGCCATCATTTCTCTTTTTTTTCTGGCTTTTTCTTCTTCTTCTCGTTTTTTCTGTTCAATCCATTCTTCAGGCACTTCAGCTCTAACCCACCAATCAGATAAACTCTCATGACTTGGGTTATCAACAATCATTTCGATATCACCACCGCTTAATTTAATTGCTTTTTCTGGCTTTGTAGGGCAGACATCCTCACAAAGTCCGCAAAAAATACAAATAGCCAAATTAACTTCCGGAAGCGCTTTTGGTCTTTTTATAGGTAAAGGTTCCATTACAATAGCATCAACCGGGCATATTTTGGCACAAGCTTCACATCCGGTACAAATATCATATCTTATTTTATGTTTTCCCCTAAAAATAGGAGATTTATGAGCCGGTTCCTTTACTACGTCTTTTATAGCAATTCTAGGCTCTTTAAAAGCCTTCATAACCCTTATAATTTTTTCACCGATTTCAAAAATCATCTTAAGCTCCTAATATATATAGTCTGGCAAATGTAACCCAAACAAGATTTAATACCGCCATAGGCGCCAACCAGCTCCAACAAAATTTAAGCATCTGATCCAGTCTAAGTCTAGGATTCGAAGCCCTAATAGCAACCATAACTACCGCTAAAAGAGCAATTTTCAAAAACAGCCACCAAAAACTGTCAAAAAACAATCCTCTATATCCACCGAAGAATAAAACAACAGCAGCTGCTGAAACCACTAATATTTCTGTAAATTCAGCGAATTTTAATAGTGTATAATTCGTACCTGCGTATTCAGTATAAAACCCATATACTATTTCCTGCTCAGCATCCGGAATATGAAACGGAGGCTGCTCAAGAATACCGAGCATAGCAATTATATAAATAATTGCTCCAGGTAAAAGAATTAAAGTTGTAAGCCATGTATTGCTCATCATAATTTCATATAAATTCATTGTTCCGAATAATAATGCCGGACTTAAAGCAGCTAAGAAAAACGGTGCTTCCATTGAAATCATCTGAGCTAAAATCCTCATACCACCCAAAAATGAATATTTATTGTGAGATCCGAAACCTGTTAAAAATAGTAAAAAAGGTTCAACTCCAATCAATACTACAAGTCCTAAAACCCCATAATCGGTATCCAAAATAGCTCTTCCTTCATTAATAAGAGGAGTCCACGGAATAAGAATAACAGGTAACGCCGCAACTAAAGGCGTTATAATAGGAATAATATTAAAAAGATAAGGGTCCGCACTTTTAGGTGTAATGGATTCTTTAGTTAAAAGCTTAAACACATCCCACACAGTCTGTAAAGAACCGGCAGGTCCGTTGTAATGAGGTCCTACTCTCTTATGCAGATAAGCAAGTACTTTTCTGGAAAAATAAAATACGAAAAACGTCCACGCAAGTAAAAATAACAACCCCGGAAAAACCAAAATATAAAATAGCATTTCTCCTATATTCATCGCCGCTCCTTATCTATCTAAATCACCCTGACAGATATGCATACTGCCGTATAGTAACGGAATATCTGAAAGGGTATGTCCTGGTAATAATCTCTCAAGAACCATAGTGTGATTAACACTTGGTGCTTTTATTTTAAGTCTGTATGGAGATGTTGCTTTATCTTGAGTTACAAGATGCATAAGAATCTCTCCTCTAGCCCACTCTATTCTGCTAACGGCTTCACCGGCAGGTAATTTTTTAGGCATTCTTATTAAATGATCTTTTTTAGGATCCATTTCACCTGCTTCAATACCTTCTTCAATTTTTTTCATAGCCTGTTTGATTAAATTGATTGATTGATTTATCTCTTTATAGATTATATAAAGTCTATCTCTAGCATCTCCGTTTTCACATGTTACGTAATCCATTTCCAAATCAGCATAAGCTGCGTAAGGTTCATCAATTCTTACATCAATTTTAGCTCCGCTGGCTCTTGCTATAGGACCTGCGAGATAGAACTTTTCAACATCTTCAAGAGTAAATACTCCCGTATCTTTCGCCCTTACCGTCATCAGTGGGTTTTTAAGGAAAATATCTTCGATATCGGGTTTTACTTTTTCCCATTTCTCTATCGCTTTATTAATCTCGTCAAACCAAGCTTTATAATCATTTAGAGGATATCTAACACCGCCCGGTTCAATACAAGCAGTAGCAATTCTCGCACCGCTGTAGTCTTCTAAAACATCTAAGAAATATTCTCTTACGTCCAAACACCACATTAAAAACGTTTGAAGACCCATCGTTCCAAAAAATCCACCCATAGAAATTAAGTGAGATGCAATTCTTCCGGTCTCTCCCAATACAACTCTCATATATTTAGCAAACGGAGTAATCTCTTTACCAGCTATTTCTTCTATTGCTTGAGAATAACAGATCATAGGATTAGGATTATCCATAAAGCAAATTCTCTCAACGGCTACAATCGTACCTATAAAATCTTTTCTCTCAGCTAAATTTTCAAGAGCACGCCATACGTAACCGATATCCGGTTCTACTTTTTCTATATTTTCTCCGTTAATAAAAACTTTTAATCTTATCGGTCCGCTCGCAGGATGAGTCGGCCCCCAGTGTAAAACCGTTCTGCTATCTTCATGTCCGAATGTTTTTTCATGCTCTTCATATTCTTCGAGAAACTCTTCTGTGATGGCATTTACGTTTTCTATTAAATGTTTTTCATGTTCTTTCCAGTCAAAATCTTTTCTAAACGGAAATTTGCCGTAATAATCTCTACTTATTAAGAAAAATCTTAAATTAGGATGTCCTTTAAATTTTACTCCGAAAGTCGAATAAGCTTCAAGTTCATGATATTCGGCACTTGGCATTTCGGGTGTGATAGAATCGATTTCACATTTTTCCAAATCTCTTGGCAAATCAACTTTTAGCCATACGTTTTTTTTGTTTAAAAGCCCTTCAAGAAAATAATTAACTTCAATTCTTTCCTCATCAATAAAATCTGTAGGAGATACTGTCGAACAAGTCTTAACACCCTCTTCTTTTAAAGCTTTTATCACGGGAATTAAATCTTCTTTGTTTTTCAGTTTAGCTTTAACCCACGAGTTTTTATAATCTTCAACATATTCCATATCAAATTTATTGAGTACTTCTTTAATTCTATCCATCGCCATCCCTTAAAATTTCATTTGTTTCCAAAGGCCGCCTTGGCTAGAAGCACTAGGCTCACCTCTTTTAATTTTCTCTTTTAAATCCTCTAACCCGGCTATTATGGCTTCGGGTTTTGGTGGACATCCCGCAACAAATACGTCTGGTGGAAGGATTTCCGTCATATTTTTAATAACAGATGGTGAATCGTTGTATGGACCCCCGTCATACGCACAGGCTCCTATAGCAACCACATATCTCGGTTCAGGCATTTGCTCGTACGTTCTTAAAAGTGCAGGTAAAATTTTTTTACTTACAAGTCCCGTAATAAAAATTATATCAGCTTGTCTGGGAGTCGGAGTCATTATATATCCGTATCTTTCCCAGTCATATCTCGGTCCCATTGCAGCAAGCATCTCCAGCGAGCAGCATCCGCTACAAAAATGAACAATCCAAGGAGACTTACTTCTCGCATAATTAAAAAAATCAAGCACTTTTAGCATTTCTATACTCCTTCATACTAACTGTAATAGCAGCAAATAATAATATTCCGAAAATCATCGCCCAGGTAAGAGCCATAGGATTGTCTGCAAATACAAATAAACTAAAAAACAAACCGGCCATGTCAAAAACAATAAAGGCAATCGCAAATATAAAATATCCAAAGTTTGCTTTCATCGGTACTTCACTGCTCGGAGGTAAACCACACTCAAAATGATCATTTTTAATTTCGCCCGGATTAAACGGAGCTACGATAATACCTAAAAAATATAATAACAACACACCCGCTAAAATTCCAGAACCATAAATCAAAATGGTTTCCATTGAAACTCCTTTTTTTGTTGAATAATATCAAACTCATAAGAATTTTATAGTTTTTATGATAAATTATAAGTAAAATTTATAATTAAGACAAATTTAATATTTTCTTTCTCATCTAAAAGTTACCCTAAGTAATAAATGATTATTCATTTACATTTTAAATCCGACCTCTTTTTGAGAGTCAAACGCATTTCTTTTCTCTTTTTCTATCTCTTCTATAAAATCTTGCATTTTAAATACCGGTTTTTTCTTCGTAGCTACTTTCAAAGCCGTATTTTTTATTACAAGTTCTATTTGCGCTCCGGTTAATTCATATTTGGCAAGATCTTTTATATTAAACTCTTCTTCGAAATCGGCATTTTTAGGAAGTTTCATTTTCCAAAGCTTAATTCTTTCTTTATAAGAAGGCTTGGTAAATTCGATTTTATAATCGAATCTTCTTGAAAATGCATTATCTATCGTTTCTAAAAGATTTGTTGTAGCTATTAAAATTCCGTTAAATTTCTCAAGCTGTTCCAGAAAAATATTTTGCATCTGATTGTGCATTTTATCAGCACTGCTGAAACTAGCCGTTGTTCTGGTAGATAAAAACTGGTCGGCCTCATTAAGAAGCAAAACAGGTTTGGATTTCAGCTTATCGCTTATTTCATAATATTCCTCAAACATTCTTCTTACATTCTTTTCACTCTCTCCGACATACATAGACAATATTTTACTGGCATCAAGCGACAAAATAGGTTTATTTAGCTCTTTGGCTATGGAGTGAGCCGTCAAAGTTTTACCTGTTCCAGGAGCTCCGTAAAAAATAATTTTCGCTTCTAAATCTTCCGAAGTTTTAATGCCCCATTTTTTTAATAAATTAAATACCCTTTTATCTATCTGCTTGAGCAATGTCGAAAGCATCTCTTTTGTCTTAGCGGGAAGCACCACGTCTTTTAGAGTGGTTTTCGGTTCTATAAGATCAAAAATAGTATCTTTTACTATATGCTGGATTTTATGTTTTTTTCTCGGATGTATAAGCTCGTTTAAAATCTCTTCGTTGATAAAATATATTCTGGTATAACCACCAAAACCTCCGAAAATCTCGTCATAGTCCAATATGTCTTCGCTTACCAGTTTTGAATTTTCGTCCAATAAGGAACGATTCTTTATTCTTTCTATTTCATCCGCACTTATTAAATTCAAAAGATAATTCAGTTCTCTTATATTTTCGTTTGAGCTTGTATATTCTTCTTTTAAAAGCGCTAAAAAAATAAGTTCTTCTTTTTCGTTTAATTCGTGCTCTATCATAAAATTTAAAACCGGGAGGTCTATTTGAGTCTTTTTCACTCTTTCTTTAATAGTATTTTCTATCAAAACCAACTTGCTTTGAAGTCTTTTAATAGATGCGGACTGGTTTGAATAATTGTTTTTCAAATTAGCCAATTGCTCATATATCTCTATTCTTAAAAATTGATCGTGTAAATATTCCAAATGATCTAAATAAGGGGTATTTTGAGGAACCACCAAATCAAGTTCCCCGTTTTCAAGCAGTTTTAAAAAAGTTAAAGAAAGCGAAACGTTTGAATTGAATAATTCAAGTAAAGTAATATCGTTGCTTTTAACTCCTATTCCGCTTAAAACCAACCACCCCTCATTAATTAAATTTTTAATCAAATCTATCTTTTCAAAGGCTTTTTTGTAATCTTTTTCATAAATTTCCTGTAAAAGATTTCGAGGTTTTATATCTTCTTTTCCTTCAAGATAATATTCAAGAAGTTTTTGCAAAATAAGAAGTTCTTCGTCTTTGACATTTAAAATTTTATATATTTTCGATTTTTTGGGATTTTTTAAAAAATCTTTTATATTTTTAACCAAATATGCTCCTTAACTTAAATATATTATAATTTTATCAAATTTTAAAGGAAAGAAAATGCAATTTCTTTATCATCCCAATCCATCTTCCCAGATAATCTTGACAGGAGATGAACATAAATATCTTTTTAAAGTCAGAAGAATCAAAAAAAACGAAAAAATCAATATCAGAAATTTAAAGGATGATTTTATTTATGTTTATGAAATTATTGACATAAATAAAAAAGAAGCAGTTCTTAAACTCACCGATAAAATTTTAAGACCCAATAAACCTTCCGCTTTTTTTCATCTCGGTTGGTGTATTATAGATCCTAAAAACATTGAAAAAACACTGCCCGCTTTAAATGAAATGGGAGTAAGTAAAATAACATTCGTTTATTGTGACTATTCTCAGAAAAATTTTAAACTAAAGCTTGACAGATTAACTAAAATTTTAATAAACTCTTCTCAGCAATGCGGCAGAAGTGATTTAATGGAGATAGAAATTTTAAATTCTTCCAAAGAATTTTTTGAAAAATATCCTAATTTTGTAGCTTTGGATTTTGATGGAAAGTTAATAAAATGCCCTGAGACTTTTAATAAACCGGTATTCATTGGACCGGAAGGCGGATTTAGCGAAGAAGAAAGAAAATTTTTTAAAGAGAAAATAAGACTTAAGGCTTTCATACTCAGAAGTGAAACAGCTGCTTGCGCGATTACAAGCAAAATCCTGCTTTAAAAAAAAGGAGACAAATGAAAATAGTATTAATTGAAGACGAAGAGAGTTTGAATATAGCCCTCGGAATGTTTTTAAGATCCGAAGGTTATGAAGTCCACTCCTTTTCAGAATTAGGCAGTTTTTTTGACAATTATAAAAAAATTATGCCCGAGCTCATTATTTCCGACATATCTCTTCCGGACGGAAATTTTTTGGAAGAATTAAAAAGACATCCCGAACTTTCTTATGTGAAAATAATGGTAATTTCAGGAAACACCGAAATAAACAATATAAAAAAAGCATTTAATTTAGGAGCCGAGGATTTTATAAAAAAACCTTTTGATTATGAAGAACTGTCGATAAGAATTAGAAAATTATTTAAAGAAAGAAATTCGCAAATTAAGTTAACAGACGACATTTACTATGATTTTAATAAAAAATCAATCATAAAAGATTCAAAAGAAATAGAGCTGACAAAAAAAGAGTCTCAACTGCTTGAACTGTTGTTAAATAACAGAGGAAAAGTTATTTCAAATTCAACATTAATAGACTATATCTGGGAAACTCCCGTATCTCTTAACACCCTAAACGTGCTTGTTAAAAGATTAAGAGAAAAAATGGGAAATAAAAATATAATAAAAACAAAAAGGGATTTGGGTTACATTATTGATTAAAGTCATTGAAATGACATTTTAAGATAATAAAATTTTGTTAAAATAAAAGGATGAAATAAAAATGGGGGACGATGAAACTTTTTCGAAATAAAAAACCTTTTTTACAAGTTTATTTTCATGACATTAAGAATAAATTAGGAAGTATAAAATTCTCTCTAAGCCTTTTATTAAATCCCAATATCAACGAAGAACAAAAACATTCTCTCATACAAAGCGTATTGGTTACCCTCGATAAAACAATTGATATGCTAAACGACTACTTAGACCTTGAAAAATATAAACATGAAAAGTTTTTAAAAAATGAAAAAATAAACTTACCTCAGTTTATTCACGAAATAATAAAAGAACTTGAAATTGACATCCAAAAAAAAAATATTTTAGTAACCGTCGAATCCCCGCAAGAAGAAATTATAATAAAAGCCAATAAAAAATGGCTGAAAAAAGCTCTTTTAAATATAATTCACAACAGTATTAAATATAATCATCAAAACGGAAGAGTCATAATTTCATTTGCTCCTGAAAAAAAAGGAGTAATTCTCACTATAAAAGATACGGGTATAGGAATAAGCGAAGAAGAAAAAAAATATATATTTAAAAAATTTTATACCACTGATGAAAAAGAAGGTACGGGCATCGGTCTTGCTATGTCAAAAAACGTTATTGAATCACTTGGAGGCGCTATTGCGATAGATAGTGAAAAAGGAAGAGGAACAAAATTTTATATTTATTTACCAAAAGTCGCCAAATCTATTAAACTCAGACGATTGGCCCTCGCCTTATCAGGATTCATTCTGACTATTTTTATCGGACTTGATTATTATTACTGTTTTTTCCCTCAACAAATACAAAAAATAATTTCGGATGACATAGTTTTATATAAATTCGAAAACGGAATAATAGCAAAAGCCCAAATAAACGATAAAATAAAAATCATCGCCAGAAAAAATCTGTTTAATACGAAAACTAAAACCGAATTTTTTTTAGAAAACGCAGATATTTCCATAAATACAAACCACCAGCCGGTAAAAGTAATAGCTGGAAAAACGATTTTAAAAAATATTGGGACAGAATTTGAAACCGTAAAAAAAGATTCTGTAGCTACAAGCGTCTACAAAGGAAAAATAAAAGCAAAAAATCAGGAGGTAAAAAAAAACCAAGGATTAATCGTAAAAGGAGATAAACTTATAAAAACTCCTCTTCCAAATCCCCCTCAAAATATTGATCTTTATAAAACTCCGGAACACAATATAATAATAAACTGGGAAAGTCCTTATAAAAAATTCGTTTTAACCCTTTCAAAATCCAAAAAATTCGATAAAGCCCCTATATTAAAATACGTAACCACAAAAAGACAAATTTTACTCAGTGACCTTGATGACGGACTGTGGTATTTTTCTTTACAAAGTGTAAATGAAAATCTTTACTCAATGCCTTATATAAATAAATTATTGTTTTTGAAAAATTTTTATAAAGCGTTACAGGAATTTAACAACTCAAACATAGACTTAGCGGAAATTTATGTAAAAAAATCTTTAAGAACCATAAAAACAGCATCGGATAAACCTTATATATTATACGCCAAAATTTTAATAATAAAAAAAGATTACGACAACGCTTTAAAAATATTAAGCAAAGCTGAAAAGTTCAGTAATTCATATGAAATAAATTATTTAACGGCAAAAGCATATTATGAAAAAAGAGAGTATAAAAAGTCTCTTAAATATCTCCAAAAAATTAAATATGATTATAATACGGAGAAATTATCAGGATTAATATATTATAAACTAAACGATTATAAAAAAGCCAAACAATATTTATTTAAAGTACTTGAAAAAAATCCTCATGATAAAGAAGTGTTAAAAACATTATTGAATATTTTTAAAGAAGAGAAAAACGAATTATTAATAGAACTTTTCAAAAATAAATTAAGGAACAAGCAATGACATTTTTAGAATCCATAAGACAATCGGAAGTCATTTTAATAGAAGGTGAAAAAAAGGTCGGAAAGTTCACATTCAGCATTTATGAATGCGCCAGAGAAAACAAAGACAAAATTTTAGTTTTTTCAACATACAATAAAACTATTATGAAAAAAAGATTAGAAGCGATAAAACAACAACACATAAAAAATATCGAACCGGTTTTGAAAAACATAGAACTTTTATCACTTAAAGAAGAATGGCCGGAATTTAAAGCCAAATTCGGAATAGATTTTTTATTAAAAGACATATATAGAGCAATCGAAAAAATTAATCCTGACAGCGTTATTTTTCATAGATTCGACCTCTTTTTCGAACATCACGAAACAGGGCATTTAAAATTTTTTATGGAAGAAATAATTAATTTAAAAGATTCAAAAGATTTCAAAACTTTCTTTACTGCCGCTCCTATGGAAACAAACAAAGGGACTATTGAAAATATAGAAAATTTTTCGGATATAAACATCTATATAGAAAAACTTGAGCGATACAGATTGATTCAGGTGAAAAACTCACTTTTCCCAACCTTTCCTGATAAATACAAATTTTTAATAAAAGAAAACGAAATAATATTGGAACCTTATTCCGATGAAAATACTTCCACATCAACCGATCTCGCACCGAAAAAAGACAAATACAGCATATTAATTATAACAAAAAACAAAGAACTTCAAAAAACGCTCGGATATGTATTCAACAGAGATATTTTCAATGTGGATTTTGCTTCTCACACTTCGGAAATTATAAATAAAGTACTAACCGAACCCGATATAATTATTTATAATCCTTTTGATAAAGAGATGGACTTTAGCGTTTGTCATACAATAAAAGAAAATAAATTAAAATCCAGACTTATTTATATAACCAATGAAAATTATATAAGAGGTGATGATAAAATAGCAGCAATTTCTAACGGATGTTACGAAGTTTTCCCTTATAATTTTAATCTTCTTGAATTAATAGCTGAAATAGAAAAAATAGTAGGGGTGAATTTTTATACTTATACCCTCGCTAAAATTACATCAAACAGAAACATTACCAATAAAAATATGCTCTGCCAGATACTTGAAATCTTATATAAAGAAAAATTCTTCTTTTCGGTATTGAAACTTAGAAGCAAAAAAGAGATAAAAAAAGAATATTTAAGAAAAAACGATTTTATTTTTAAAGATAAAAACGACACTTATATTTTAATATTGCTAAATACAAGAATCGTTCATCTTCCTTATGTGATGAAAAAATTCTTTAACGATCCGAAGGAATTCGAAATTATATTCGCTTACGAAGCTCCGGATTATCCAATTAAAAAAGAGGAGATTTGCAAATGAAAAAAGTAATGTTTTTATTATTAAGTTTAATAATGGCTTTTGCCATGGAATTAGATATCAACGAACTTATATCAAAAGTAAAGAAAAATCCTCATGATTTAAAAAATAGACTCGTTATTGCGAGTTATTTATTCGAAAAAGGAAAAATAAAAGAAGCGGAAAAATATGTCAATGAAGTGTTAAAAATCGATCCTAAAAATAAATATGCAAAACAATTAAAAGAAAATATTCGATACAGGATTATTTATCAAAAATATATTTCAAAATATAAAACTCCTAAAAATGTCATTAACAGCCTATATGAAAAAGAACAATATAAAGAATTATTAAAATTCTATACGGCTTTAAAAAAACTAAAAAAAGACGGCCTAACCGATAGTGAACTTTTAAAAGTTGCAAGAGTGGCTATGTGGGAAGGTAATTATGATTTATCAATAAATGTCCTTTCTTACGTTAAAAATAAAAAAAGTTTAGACTATTACGAAATATTAGCTTATGATTTATATTATAAAGGCAATTACAAAAAAGCTAAAAAATATTTTCAGCTTTTATATCAAACTACGGGAAATTTGGAATACGCAAAAAAGCTTATTGATATTTACTATTATCTTGGAGAATTCGACCAGGTAAAAAAATTAATCCTTTCATTAAAAAGAATATCCCCTAAAATAGCCGGAGAATATGAAAAAAAACTTTTAGATTTACAATTAAAACACATAGAAGAACTTAAAAAAGAATATAATGCCAATCCAAGTTTTGAAAACATGAAAAAACTTGCTATAGCAATGTTTCAAATAGATCAAAAAAAAGCATTTGAAATAGTGGAAAAATATATAAAAACACATCCTCACAATACTCAGGCAAAAGTATTTTACGCTCAGCTTTTAAGCTGGAGCGGAAACAACGAAAAAGCGCTTAAGTTTTTATCTCAATTTAAAAATATAAACGATTTAAACGCAAAACTTCTTCTTGGAAAAATATTGGCATGGCAGGGAAAATTTGACAAAGCCATAATCTATTTGGGAGATGTTTATTCCCACGGCAATCAAGAACAAAAATACGAAGCGAAAAAAATGCTTGGATACGTATATTTATGGAAAGGAGATAAGAAAAAAGCAAAAGCAATCTTTCAAGAACTTTATAAAATAAATCCTAAAGATGAAGAGGTAAAAGAAGAACTGATGGTATTAAACGGTAACGTAAAACCTCTGATAAAAAAATATCTCATCCTTCTTAGAAACCATCCTGGAAGAGAAGATTATATTTTAAAACTTGCCGATTACTATTATATTTTGGGAGATTATAATAAATCTGCCTATTATTATGAAAAATACTTAAAAAAACATCCTGAAAATTTAGAAATATATAAAACTCTCGGAGACATCTATCTGGCACAAAAAAATTATTATAAAGGTTTCAGCTATTGGGAATATTACGCTAACTATAAAAATACAAAAGAAGCATATTATGAACTTGCTTTAAGATATTACTGGAACGGATTTAATAAAGAAGCTTTAAGCGTAGTCAATGATCTTTTGAAAAAATACCCGAATTATACGGATGCTTTAATTTTAAAAGCCAAAATTCTTAAAATAAATCCTAGATTCGTAACCTCCAGCACGGCCGCAACTATTGACGAATATTTTAATAATAAAAGTCAACAGATACAGGTTTTGGGAGATAGGGCTTATTTTTCTGATCTTTATAAAAGTGCGATAGAATATTATAAAGAATATCTCTTTTTACAACCTAACGACTACAAAGTAAGAGAAAGATACGCATTTGCTCTAGAACAAGCAGGAGAACCTGAAAAAGCGGCCGGAGAGTTTTATCTTTTAATGTGGTGGAAAAAAACACCTCTTATCGAATATCATTATGCCTATAATCTTCAAAGAGCCGGAAAAATTAAAAAAGCAAAAGAAATTTATAAAAAACTTCTAAATGAAGTGCCTAAACCGGTACCTGAATTTATTAAAAAATTTCTTGAAGATTGGAAAAAAGCATGGGAAAGTATGGATATAAACAAATATGCCCGATTTTATGACAAAAAATATTCAAAAAATCTTTATTGGAGACTTAGAAAACAATCAATCTTTAAAAGAGCTTCTTTTATAAGTGTAGGAATATACGACCCGGTTTTAATATATCATAAAGACAATATATATAAAGTAAAATTTTATCAGGTATACGCATCTAAAATCAGAAAAGACAAAGGATACAAAACACTTACTCTAAAGTGTGAAAATAACAAATGCGTAATTATAGATGAAAAATGGACGAGAGGAGAGTATGTTCCTTATAATCCTGAAAATTCTCTAGAAAAATACATAAAAAGAAATCTCGAATTAATTAATAAAGAGGAAAACAAAAAAATAATCCTAACCCCTTTAGAAAAACAATCAAAAATCAAACCGGAATATAATCTTAAAAAAAAACAAGCAAAAAAATCTCCTCCTCCTAACCCAAATTATCCTCTTTTAGTTCCTAATCAAAATAAAGAGGTAATGAAAGAATCCGAGGTGTTAAATTATGTGTATTTAAAAAAAACAAATCTTTCAAAAAAGAATGTTTTAAACAAAAATGACGTCTTATCTTCAACTCAACATTATAACTGGAAAATTTTCGGTAAAATAAATTATTTTGAAGACAATCAACAAACCACTATGTGGACGGAATATCTAAAAATTGCAAAACATATAAAAGATAATTTTTATTTATTCGGATTCGTAAGAAATTACTCTTTAAATGTTGCTTCATCAAATAAAAAAGGGCTTTATTACGGACTCGGATTTGAAAAAAACCCTTTTTTATTTGATGTTTTTAATGATAACAGCGGAAAAACCTCCACTATAGGATGGGATTTTACATATTATAATCTTTTTCCCGGTATTACATTTAATTTGAATAAACATAATATGGTATATTCTAGAAGAAGCATCTGTTCAAGCAAACATACCAGAATAAAAGCCGAACTTACCAGATATAAAGAAATAACACATTCAAGAGAACTTTGGTGGTCTATAGCTTATGAACTTGTAGACGATTCAAATAATGTCATAACTCCTCAGGTAGATTATGATTTTTATGAATTTTCTATCAACGACCAACCTTTTTCCGTTTATTTTTCAGGTTGGTATCAATTCAATTCAAAACAAACCGATTGTTATTACTCACCTGATAAAACCGATACCAATATTATCGGTTTAAAAGCGAAAAAAAGATTATCCAGATATTTTTACGCAAGAGGAAAAGGAGGTATGGGGTACAGCTTCTTTGATAAAGCCTTTGTTTATAAACTCGAAGCATGGCTGACATACGACAATCAAAAAAACATTTTTTCAAAAGCAGGATGTGAATTTAGTAATTCAGCCACTACAAACACTCCGGGATCAAATTACAGAAGTTTAGAGTGTGAACTTTCAGCAAAGGTTATATGGTGAAACAATTTATATTAATTTTATTAAACATTCTTATTGTGTTGATTTTAGGCTCTCTTTTATATATTTTTTACGATAAATTTCAACACATCCAAAATATTTTTATAAAAACAGGAGTTGTTATTGTTTTATTTTTTACTTTAATCATAATATCACGATATATGTTTCTACTTTATTTTTCGATAATCAAACTTATCATGAAAACTTCAGATGAAGAAAAAAACAAAAGAGTAAAAACGAATTTCAAAGTAAGCATAATCGTTCCAGCCTATAACGAAGAAAAGGTTTTACCAAAATCCCTCCCTTCTTTAATAGCGCAAACTCATCCTAATATCGAAATAATAGTAGTGGATGACGGTTCTACCGATTTGACATACCAAATAGCAAAAAATTATGAATTCGAATCCGATACGAAATCACTAAAAGTACTTACAAAACCAAACAGCGGAAAAGCAAACGCCATAAATTACGGAATAAAACACGCAACCGGTGAACTGATTATGGTGGTGGATGCAGATTCGAAACTTGATAAAAACGCAGTGGAACTGATGGCGGGATACTTCATAAACCCCGAAATAGCGGCTGTTGCGGGATCAGTATATGTGAGTAATCAAAATAACTTAATTACAAAACTTCAAGCCCTGGAATATGTCGAAGGGCTGAATATGGTAAGAAACGGTCAGGCTTTTTTAAAACTTGTAAATATAATACCAGGTCCCATAGGAATGTTTAGAAAAGACGCCCTTTATGACGTAGGACTTTACGATGACGATACTTTTGCCGAAGACTGTGACGTTACTTTAAAACTTATCACAAAAGGTTATAAAATAGATTTTGAATCCGACGCCGTAGCTTATACCGAAGCTCCCGAACATATTCTTGATTTGATTAAGCAAAGATATAGATGGACAAGAGGCATTTTACAAGCTATAAAAAAACACAAATATCTTTTATGGCATTTTAGAAAAAAACCAGCAGCTTCTTTTACAATGTGGTATATGTTATTTGAAGCGGTTTTTTGGCCTTTTATGGACATATGGACCAATTTGTTTATAATTTATCTTTCTATAATTTCAGGAGTGAGTATATTAATATTTTTCTGGTGGGTGATGTTTACGATTCTTGATATGGCAGGGGCATTATATTGTGTTCTGGTAACAGGAGAGAGTCTTTCTCTTGTATTTTACGCCGTATTTTACAGGTTGTTTTTTATAGAATTTATAAATATTGCTAAAATTTTATCAACATTTGAAGAGTGGTTCGGAATAGAAATGAGTTGGGGAAAACTTGAAAGAAAAGGGAATCTATGAACATTTTAGCTTTTTTATCGGTATTGATACTTGTGATTACTTTTATTACTCTTATATTTGGTATAATCGCTTACTTTTTATACAAAACAAGAGAAAAAAATAAACCCAAGTATAGCTCTTATGAGGAAATTTTAAAGGACATGGGAGATGAATATATCTATTTTGAATAGTAAAAAAAAAGAAATATCTTTTATTCCCGTTTTAATTTTTGTTTTTCTTATGGTAATAATTTCAGGATATATTTTATATCAAATATTCCCTAAAAAAAATCTGAGCTTTACTTTTGCCTCTCCGTCTTGTGAAAAAACCGTATATATTTTATCTTCTCAGGAAACAATGGAGTATTTATCGAATTCGGTAGGAAATTACGATATTTATACCGATAAACTGATTCAATTTACAAAAAGACTACAAAAAGAACATTATAATATCAAACAAATCACAGAAAAAAATTTATTATCAATACCGCAAAAGTCAATAGTTATTGCTCTTGATACATATAAAATATCAAAAAGTACTTATAAAAAAATATTATCTTTCATTAAGAACGGTGGAACATTAATATTTAATTATCATTTCGGTTATTTTAGCGACAAAAACATATTTCAAGGTCCTAAATTTATAGAAAATCTAACCGGATTAAAATTCATATCCGAATCAATCTCAAAAGATGAAACAAGTTTTTATATACCTCGTGTCTTATCTCCGCTTATCAAATCCGATATAAATGCCAAAAGAGAAGATCTTACACTTTATGGAAATGATATTTTGCCTCTTTTCAAATCGCCTTTTATTCCTGATTTTATCATTACAAACTGGGAGATGACATCCACACCTTTTCTTGAAAACAGACTTTTGAATGTAAAAGAATCCGGAATTGCCTGGCATGGTTTTTTGGGAAAAGGTAAATGGTTTTACTTTTCGGTCCCTTCTTATGTATTTTTAGATATGAAAGAAACACAATTTAATAAACTGTTCGGAAATATTGTCGATTTCGTCAAAAACGATATCACAATTGCCACTTTTCCTTACATAGATACAGATAAAGCTATATTTATTTCGGAAGATACGGAATATAAATATGAAAACATGATCCGCTTTTCAAAATTAGCAAAAGAATATAACATAAACACAACTCTTTTTTGTGTTGCTTCTCTTGCGGAACAATACCCGCAAATGACAAAAGAAGCTTCATCTTTTCCAAATATTGAAATAGGCTCTCACAGCTATTCTCATACAAAAATAATGGGAACTTCGGAAGAAAAAGTAAAAAAAGAAATTTTGGGTTCAAAAGAAATTTTAGAAAAAATTACCGGTAAAAAAATTTACGGATTTAGACCTCCAAGAGAAGAAATAGATAATATTATGGAATACTGGCTTAAAAAAAGCGGGTATCAATATGTTATGGAAAAAGTTAAGCCTTTTTTACTTCCTAAAGAACTTTATAAGGGTCTTATCACTATTCCTAGACACGGAACCGATGATTATATTTATTTGATTAACCTTAACTGGAATAAAAAAAAGATTTTAAATAAAATAATTCAGGAAACTGAAATGCTTACATCCCTAAACGCTCTTTATACTCTAAGCGTTCACACGCATCTTCTAAGTTATAAGTCAAATCTCGATATTATTAAAAAATATTTCGAATATCTTAAAACGCGCCCTGATATTAAACCTCTAAAAGGGATAGAGTTAAACGAAAGAGCAAGATTACTGCCGAATATCTCATATTCCGATACAATAATAGGTAACACTATAGTTTTAACAATTTATAATAAAAACAATAAATCCGTAAAAAATCTAAAATTCAGACTTTACTGGCCTAATATAAAAATAAAAAGCGTCATTTCCGAAAATACATCAGTTAAGATAAAAAAAATAAACGATAACTTTTTAAGAAGATACAGCGATTATAAAATAAACGAGCTAAAACCGAACTCATCAACTACACTGATAATTAAATACGATGAAATTAATTAGTTTATTACTCATTGCCGCCACTTACAGTTTTGCGTTTATTATCGGAGTGGGAGGTTTCAGCGCTTGTAATTCAAAATACGGGGCTTCTTTTGAAAAAAACTGCCCTTATATACAAAGAAAACCCATATTTCAATTTCTTAAACGCGAGGTTCCTAATGTAAATGCGGTTTCTATGTGGATAACTAAAGGCTGGAAACAAGATTGGTATCCCGCTATAACAATAAATAAAGCGATACAAAGAGGATACATACCGATTTTTATTTTTTATTGGTTCGGAGATGATATTTCACCGAAATATGTAAAAAAACACAAAAAAGAATATCTAAAAGATCTTAAAAGATTTTCGGATTTTCTCACAAAGATAAAAGGACCGAAAATTGTTATCCTAAATCCGGAATACAATGAAAACAAGATGAATGCTTCCAGACTTTTTGATATATTACAAGCGCATTCGATTTTAATAATAAAAGAAAAAAATCCGAAAGCAAAAATAGGAATATGTCTGGGCGATTTCGGAGATTATAATCTTATATGGGATACTTTAAACTGGGATTTGAATTTACCTTCTCTTAATTATAGTGCAAAACTATCTGATTTTATTGCTTTTCAAGAAATGAGAGCACTTACCAGAAACACAAAAGAACAAATTTTAAACACTCCTCTAAGAGCTTTAGCTTTTGCCACTTATCTTCATAAAAAATTCAAAAAACCGACTTTTTTAGCTTATCTTGCTATATCCAGCTACAAAAATGAAGAATTACAAAAAGAAGTTATAAAAGATTTCGTAAAACTTCTTCCGCTTTTTAAAAATTCCGCCGATCTTTTAGGAATAAATTTATTTCATTATATTGACGTACCAAATCACGTAGGATATTTTAACGAAGCTGAAAAGTATTTCGGCATCAAAAGAAAAAGCGGAGAAAAAAAACCTTCATTTGAAGAATTTAAAAAACTTAAATAGTTTTTAAAATAATTTTAGCAAGATTTAGAGCTTTACTTCTGTGGGAAATCTCTTTTTTTATATTTTCATCAAGTTCGCCTAAAGTTTTATTAAAACCTTTTGGGATAAACATAGGATCATAACCAAAACCCTTATCTCCTCTTGCTTCATCTATTACATATCCTCTCATGAATCCATGAGTGGTAAATACTCCATAAGGAGTTGCCAAAGCAATAGCAGCAGTATAGTAAGCAGGTGTTTTATTAATATTATTTGCTTTTAATTCGTTAATTAATTTATATAAATTATCTTTATCACTCGCTTCTTCTCCGGCAAACCTGGCTGAATATATCCCGGGAATCCCTCCCAAAATCGGAACACTTATTCCGCTGTCATCCGCTAAAATTATTTCATCAGGAAGATATTTTCGAATACTTTCAGCCTTAATTACCGCATTTTCCTTAAAAGTTTTTCCGGTTTCTTCTATTTCAACAGGTTTTATTAATTCCGTATACGGTACAATTTCAAAATCTTTTAATAATTCTTTTATTTCTTTGATTTTTCCCTTATTTCCGCTTGCTATTACGATTCTTTTCATTTTACTCCTTATATCTCTTTTTTGGGTGGTGAAAAATAATATCCTTGGAAATAATCAACTCCCATTTGTTTAAGTTTATCAAAAATCTCTTTGCTTTCTACAAATTCCGCCACAGTTTTAATACCTGTTTCTTTAGCAAAATTGATAATTGTTTTTACAATAATTTCATTATTTTTATTATGTAAGATGTCTTTAATCAAACTTCCGTCAATTTTTACACCGTTAGGATTAAGCTTTAGCAAATAATCAAAATTAGCATATCCGCTTCCAAAATCATCGATATAAATCTCCACTCCCATTTCCTGTAAAGTATGTAAAAATTCTTTTAAAATTTCAGATTCTCTGACATCTTCGTTTTCAACTATTTCAAATGTTAAATTTTCCCTTTTTTCAAAATTTTTCACTCTGTTGATAATATATTCTCTCATATTTTCATCTTCAATATCCTCCAATGAAATATTAACGGAAACTTTTATATCTTTTTCTCTGATTTTTTTTATAACTTTATCAATGATAATTTTAGTAATTTCATTATAAAGTCTGGATTTTTTAGCAACTTCCAAAAATTTATTCGGTGGAACGATATTACCTTCCCCGTCATACATTCTTACTAAGGCTTCATATTTAACCACATGACCATTTTTATCTACTATAGGCTGATAAAAAGGTACGATTCTGAGATTTTCTATAGCGCTTTTTATCTGTTTTAACCATTTTATATTGTTTCCGTAATCTTTTTTTATGTTTTGTATTTTTTCTTCAAACACTATATCTTTTTTTATTTCTTTAGCCAACGCCAAAGCGACTTCTGCATCAAGATAATCTTTCTTGCTAACTCCCACCCTGAATCTTATGACTATTTCATTATTATCAATTTTATAAGGGGCCTCTAACAACATCAAAATTTTTTTTATATACTCTTCTAACTGTTTATCCGTTAAATTTTTAGAAGGGATTATAGCAAATTCGTCTATATCCAAATGATAAAGTAAAAATCCAAACTCTTTTTTAAGTTCTTTCAGTCTTTTTGAAATTTCTTTTATTAATTTATCTCCTACTTCCACCCCGAAAAAGCTGTTGACTTCTCTGAATTTATCTATGTTTAAAAGAATAATGGTTCTATTTTTGCTTTTAGATAAATATTCCATAAATTTTGCTCTGTTGTGTAAATTAGTAAGGAAATTAAAATAAAGTTTTTTAAACAGTTCTTTTTGATATTTTTTAATCAAATTTACTGTAGAATTAATCTGATTTTTTAAAGTTTCAAATTCTTTAAAATTCATTTTTTCTTTTAAGGTCTTGTATTTGCCTTTTGAAATTAAACTGCTAAAATAATTTAATAATCTATCAATATCCTCAGTGATATTTTTATTAATATTATAAAATATAAAAAATCCGCTTATAAATATAATCCCGATGAGTACCGATACTACAAGAAAAATAAAATCTATTTTCTCATTTATCTCATTATAAGGTATTTTAATAGAAATAATTCCTCTAACATCTCCGACTTTATAGTTAAAAGCACTAACTCCGTATGTTTTTACAATATGTTCGTATATATCTTTTGGTACATCCTTTTTAGGATCGCCATGACATACGAGACAGGATTTTTTTACTTTTAAAGGATAGGCGTAAAAAATATGTTTTGCCTTAGAATCCGAGCTTGTATCAGAAAAATCGTGAATTTCCCAAAATTCATAAGCATTTTTATGAGTTTTAAAAAATTTAATTGCCTTTAGTTCATATTTATTAGGTTTATCATTTGGATTTCTCCATTTATCGGATACTTGTCTTATATATAAATGCTCTTTATCTCTTAAAAGTTTTGCTACCTGATTTACAGTATATGCTGGAGTACATGCGAAATATGAAACATTTAAGTCTTTTCTTTGAATATGAGGAGAAACCTGCGCCAAATAATTTCTAAAATGATAAATCGTCTTGCTTTCGAGTCTGGCTTTACTAAGAGCTTGATTAATTATCACATTGCTTATAAATGAATATAAAACCCATATAACTAAAAAAAATCCTAAAAATCCCAAAACTATACTAATGAAAAATTCTTTTTTTAAACTTCTCAAAAATTGTGCCTTTTTAAAAATATTTAAAGACAAATAAAAGATCAGAGGTCTTAAATTTCCTCTAATCCATATTTGATATGTTTTTCTTTTTTATGTTTAGAGATTAAATATCTCCAATATAATATCGGCACAACTATGACAGACAAAAGTGTTGAAGCTAAAACTCCGAAAATTAATGCTACTGCCAACCCTTGCCATACCGGATCAAGTACGATTACAAGAGAAGCTAAAATAATGGCAAGAGCAGTTAAAATAATCGGTCTGAATCTCGTAGCAGCCGCCTCGATTACGGCATCATTTATACTTCTACCGTGTTTTAACAGGTCATTTGTAAAATCTATTAACAATAGTGAGTTTCTAACAACAATTCCCGCAAGCGCAATAAATCCGATCATACTTGTTGAAGTAAAATATGTTTTTGAATCGAAAAACGTTAATGTTATCCAGTTCATTAAAGCATGCCCAGGAAGCACTCCTATGAATGTAAGCGGTACTGCCGCCAAAACAATTCTTGGAACACGGAAATTTTTATAATAAGCTACCATTAACAGATAAATTAAAATGATAGCAATCACAAAAGCACTTCCCAAATCACGGAATACGTCAAATGTTAATTCCCATTCTCCTCCCCAGATCAAATCATATTCTTTACCTGTTTTTTCATCGACAGCTTTTAAATTAAGTCTCGGATTGCCGTCATATGTAATTTTATAACCAGGAATACCTTTATCTTTTAAATAGCTGAATATATCAAGAAGAGCATATAAACTACCTCTTTTATCCATTTCTCCCGTAACCATTACCATAGGTCTTAAATCTTTGCTTGTTATCATACCGTCAAAAGGAGCTGGAACCACTTTCACCACTTCTTTAAGAGCTACCAGTTTTCCTGTTACAGGTGACATAATTTTGATTTTATCCAAAGCATCAATCGAATCTCTTGCCTTTTTCTCAAATCTGACAAATATTCCGACCTGTTCTTTTTCATTAGGAATATGAGCTACGCTTACTACAGCTCCTCTTATTCCCATTCCTAAGATTTTAGCTATTTGATCCACGCTTATTCCAAGGAGTGCCGCTTTTTCTTTATCAGGGATAATTTTGTATTTAATTATCTGTCTATCTCTCATAATATCAATATCAACTACTTTAGGAGTCTTTTTATAAATTTCTTCGATATGATTTGCCAATTTCAATCTTCCCTCTTCATCTCCTCCGAATACCTGCATAAGCAGTGTAGCGATTACAGGAGGTCCTGGAGGGTCTTCTACAAGTTTGATATTCGCATTATGCATGCTACATTGACCTTGAATTATAGGTCTTAAGCGACTAACCATATCTATTGAACTTTCTTTTCTTCCCTCTTCTTTAGGGAAAAGATTCACCCTGATTTCTCCGTAATTTTCACCCTGTTTCATAGACGAACCTCTAAGAAGTCCGTTAAAATCCACTACTCCGCTGATACCTATAAACTGTTCGAAATCATGAATTTCAGGCTCTTTACTTAAAATTTTAGCCACACAGTTGCTAACTTCAGTAGTAGCGTCTATACTGCTTCCTTTTGGAAGGTCGATAGTGATATTAAATGTATTTTTATTAGCACTCGGAAGCATTTTAAATAAAACGATTTTAAATACAGGCAGTGCCATTGAACCTAATAAAGCTAAAATAAGCACCGTAAAAAATACTGCTCTTTTGAATGTTGAATTCAATAAAGGATCAAGTATTTTATGAAACACTCTATATGTTTTCGTTTTTCTGATATCAAAAGGCTCTTTATGTTCTTTTTTATGTTCAGGCAAAAATTTAACTGCCGCCCAAGGCGTAAAAATATAAGCAATAAAAAGTGAAGCAATCATTGCCACAGGCACATTAAAAGGAATAGGTCTCATATAAGGACCCATCATACCCGTTACGAAAAACATCGGAATAAACGCTAAAATAATAGCAAATGTCGCAATGTTTGTAGGGTTACCTATTTCGTTTGTAGCGTAAACAGCGGCATATTCTCTTGGCTTATCCCCGATTTCAAAATGTCTGTGGATATTTTCAATAACGATAATCGCACTATCAACCAGTAATCCCAAGGATAAGATTAGGGCAAAAAGAGTAATTCTGTTAATAGTCTGTCCGGCAAGCATTCCTATAAACAGAGTGATTGAAAGAATCAAAGGCACCGTAAACGCAACGATAAGCGCTTCTCTCCATCCAAGCATTACAATAAGCAAGATCACAATAATACCAAGAGAAATAAATAAGTGCTCAATAAGCTCATTTACCGCATGATTCGCTTTTTGACCGTCGTTTCTCGTTACATAAAGATGAACGTCTTTCGGAAGATATTTTTTTAGTTCTTCCGCTTTTTTCAATACGTCATTAGCAACGAAAACAGCGTTCGTTCCTCTTTTTTTACCTATAAATATAGTAACTTGATTTAATTTTTCTCCTACAGGGAATTTCTTAACCTCTTTTTCTTCGATTAAAGGATCCGTATAAAAAGCTTTTCCGCCTTCAAAATATGTTTTATGTTTATTTTGAAAATCAACCCCGTCTTCCACTTTGGCAATATCTTTGATATAAATAGGCCTTCCCATATAATTAGCCACCACTAAATTTTCCACATCCTTAACGGAATCTATAAAACCGTCAAACTCTACAGGAATAGAATATTTTTTGTTTTCGGTCCCGCCAAGAGGATAATCGACATTTGCGCCTTTTAGCGCCATGGCAATTTGTCCGAGCGATAAATGATAAGCGGCAAGTTTTTGAGGATTTATAATAATATTAAACTGTCTTTTATGCCCCCCTTTTATTCCTACGATACTTACATTTTTCACCGCTGCCAAAGGAGATAAAAGTCTTTGGGCTATTCTGTAAAGCTGTGCGTCGTCATATTTTTTACTTGAAACGGCAAGAGTCACTATCGGAACTTCATCAATATCGATAGGTTTGACTAAAGGCATCATTACGCCTTTAGGCAGCTTATCTAAATTTTGCATAACTCTGTCATAAAGTTTTGAAATACTTCTGACTTTATCCTGACCGATTTTAAATCTGACTGTCACTATACCTACACTATTCATAGACATACCGTATACATGTTTTACACCGGTCATAGCTTTTAGAATTCTTTCAAGCGGATCTACTATTACATTTTGAACTTCTTTACTCGAAGCACCTGGATAAACTACTATAACATTAGCAGCAGGAACGTCTATTTGAGGGTTTTCTTCACGCGGAGTAAATAATACCGCAACAATCCCCATAAGCAAAAATATAATAGCCAAAACCGGAGTTAGAGGATTTTTTAAAAAAGTTCTTGCAAGTTTTCCTGCTATATTGAGTTCTAATTCTTCTTCTACCGCTTTAAGCTCTTTTTCTTTTTGAGAAATTTCTTTTTCAAGAGCTTCCAACTCTTTTTCAATTTGTATAATTTCCTCTTCAAGTTTTTTAAGCTCATTCAAATCACAAGAACCGGAAGTTTTTTTAGTCTCCAGCTCCTCTTTTTTAGCAGCTAACAGCTTTTTTAATTTTTCAAGTCTTTCCATTCACTACTCCTCTATTTTTTGTCCGTCAGCCAAATTCGCAGGAGGATAAATAATTACTTTTTCACCGCCTTTTAGACCTTTTACGGCAATATTGTCATTTAACTGAGCTACCTGTTTTACCGGAACGAAATGAGCCACGCCGCTATCATCAATTACAAACACCCCTACAATTCCCGATCTTGTTGTTAAAGCTCCAAAAGGTACTAAAACCGCTTCGGTTTTTCCAATCGTAACAACCGCTTTTGCGTACATTCCCGGCAATAACCCTTTGTGATTGTCAAAAGTATATTTAACTACGAACGAATGCGTAAAATTGTCTCCGGCAGGAATTATAGTCGATACTTTTGCACTGTATTCTTTTTTTAACGAAGGTACGTAAATACTAACAGGCATACCGAGCTTAAATTTCTCTATGTCACTCTCTTTTACCATACTTTTCGCTTTAATAGTATTAATATCGCTTAATACCACCACCGGATATCCGGGAAGAGCCATTTCAGCCACTTTTTTCATTTTCATAGTAACCACACCGTCAATCGGTGATTTAACTTTTGCGTATTTTAGCTGAGCTCTAGCTCTGGCAAGTCCGGCCTCGGCTTGTTTTAGCATACCTTTTGCCATATCGACCTGTTTTTTTCTAATATCCATCATTAATTTCATTTTTTCAAAATCTCTTTTGCTAACAGCTCCTTGAGCATAAAGATTTTTAAATCTTAAATAATCTTTCTTCGCATCGGCATAAGCAAGTTCAGCCATCAATACCCCGCTCTTTGCTTGAAGAACGGCTCCTCTTGCCTGATTAAGCATAGAATAAATATCCGCCGGGTCAACTTCAAAAAGCAAGTCTCCTTTTTTTACCACATCACCTTCTTCCACCGGAATGGTTTTAACATATCCCATAAGTCTTGTTGCCACCATAACTTGTTTTGGTGAATATATATCCGCTACATATGATTTTTTAATGTCGATAACCTCTTTTTTGGCAGTAGCGTATTCAAACGCAAAAAGTGAGGCGATACTAAGCCCTAATGCTAATATTTTTTTCATTTACTCTCCTTTACTAAATCTCCAAGTGCTTTTTTAAGCTCCGCCGCCGCTATAGCTTCGTCAAATTTCGCTTTGATAAGTTCCGCTCTGGCTTTTCTTGCTTCCGCTTCTTTCATAAGTAAAATAGGCATTGAAATCATTCCCTGTTTATACATATATGTATATTTTTTCAGAATTTGTTCGGCAAGTTCTTTATTCGTAAGTTTTTCTTTTACTATCGCTTTTTTAGTTTTATAATCCAAATATTTCTGTTCTACTTCTAAAGCAATACCTTTTTGCATATATTTATAATAATAACCCGTTTGCATAGCTTCTATTTTGCTTTTTTGAACTTTTGCATTAACACTTTTATCAAAAATATTCCATTTAAGTCCCGCAGCTATCAGATAATAATCTTTATCCGAAGAGATGTTATTTAAACCGTTGTCATTCCAGCCGTACTCCAAGTGAGCCCCTACCATCGGGTATTTGGCAGATTTTTCAAATTTTACTTTAGTTTTCATTGTTTCTACGTTTTTTTGCATCCATTTTAAATCGCCTCTGTTTTCAAGAGCGACTTTTTTAAGCATATCAAGAGATGCGTTTTGAGGGATAAGCGTTTTAAAATCTTTTACATCCGTTATTTCATTATCATCCGTTAAAAATCTTAAATAACTAAGAGCTAATTGATATTTATTCTCCGCTTCAATAAGCATAGCATTAACTTCTTGGTCTCTTTTTTTAACTTCAAGCAGATCGATATCCGTAGCCATTCCGTTTTTATAAAACGCTTTAACGGTTTTTACAAAAGCTTCGGTGGTTTCTTTTGCCTTTTTCAAAGCATCGATAAAATATTTAGCTGCTACCGCGCCGTTATAAGCTTTTAATACTTCTATTCCGAGTTTGTTTTTATCCTCGGAATATTTGAATTTGTTAGCCAATACCTGAAGTTTTGCCATTTCTTTTGCATATTTAAGTTTAAATCCCGTAAAAATAGGTACCTCATATACAAATTTAGTTTTAAAATTACTTCTACTTCCCGGATGATCCAAATCTTTCGGCTGAATGGATAATACTTTATCTCCGGAGGTGGTTCCAGCCATAAGTCCCGGCATATTCGCTAAAAAGTCAGCAAATCCGAAATCTCTAAAAGTAGCCTCACGGCTTTCAAGTTTCATACCGAAAACATACATCGCATTATTGGTTCTGCTTATCTCTTCTGAAAATATCAGCTTTCCCCAGTCATACCCCTTAGCTTCTTGTAGCATAGCTTTTGCTTTGTCGATATTTAATTTTTTTGCCTTAAGTTCAAAATTACTTTTTAAAGCTTCTTTCAATGCCGTGTTAAAATCCACGCTCTTTGCAAAAAGCAGACTCGACAAAGCGGCTGAAATTATAAAAAATTTTTTCATACCGCTCCTTTTTTGAGAGAATTTTAACAAATAAGTCATTATTATAAGTGTGATATAAGAAAAAGTTATAGAAAAAAGGAGAGAAACAGTCTTTTATTTATTTTTGTGCCTGCTCATTCTTTTTCTCTCAGTAGGATCAAGATATTTTTTTCTTACGCGTATAGATTTCGGAGTAACCTCTACAAGCTCATCGTCTTCTATCCACTCAAGAGCCTTCTCAAGCGTCATTTCAACAGGAGGTACGAGTTTGATAGCTTCGTCACTTCCGCTGGCTCTTACGTTTGTTAAGTTCTTACCTCTGATCGGATTCACTTCAAGGTCGTTGCTTCTGCTATGTTCTCCGACTATCATTCCGTTATATACTTTATCCCCCGGTTTTATAAACATTCTACCTCTTTCCTGAAGGTTAAATATCGCATATCCTGTAGCGGTACCGTTTTCCATAGAAATAAGAGCTCCGTTTTTTCTAGTATAAGGCTTAGTAGTAGCTGGTCTGAAATCTAAAAACGAACTGTTTAAAACTCCCTCACCCTTAGTATCGGTCATAAATTCACCTCTATATCCGATAAGCCCGCGAGCCGGCATTTCAAATTCTATTCTGGTTGTACCGTCGGAAAGCGGCATCATATTTTTCATAATCGCACCTCTAGTTCCCAGTTTTTCAATTACGGCACCGCTGTATTCATCAGGAACGTCAACCACTACGTATTCATATGGTTCTAATTTAACACCGTTTTCTTCTTTAATAATTACTTCCGGACGTGAGAGACTGAATTCAAAATCTTCTCTTCTTAAATTCTCAGCCAAAATAGCTATTTGAAGTTCTCCTCTTCCTGATACCTTAAATTTACCTTCACCAAGCTCTTCTATTTTCATAGCTATATTCGTTTCCATCTCTTTAAAGAGTCTATCTCTAAGTTTCGGAGCCGTTACATTTTTGCCTTCAGTACCGGCAAGAGGAGAATCGTTTACACTCATAATTACGCTGATTGTAGGCTCTTCAATGTGTAAAGGATCAAGCCCTACAGGATTATCTTTATCGGCTATAGTATCACCTACATCAAGTGCTTCAAACCCGGCTATCGCTACAATATCTCCAGCTTTAGCCTCTTCAATTTCAATTCTGTCAAGACCTAAAAATCCCATTAATTTAGTAATTCTTCCGTTAATTTTTTCTCCGTCGGCTTTTACAAGAGTAACATTTTCACCTTTTTTCACTTTTCCGTTAAATATTCTGGCTATTCCTATTCTACCTACGAAATTATCATAATCAAGAGTAAATACCTGCATTTGAAGAGGTTTTTCCTCATCTCCTGTCGGAGCCGGAATATATTTCGTAATAGCTTCAAATATAGGAGTCATATCTTCATTATCGTCTTCAAGATCCCATTTAGCTATTCCGTTTTTAGCCGCCGCATAAATAATAGGAAAATCAAGTTGATCTTCATTTGCTCCCATACTTACAAATAAATCAAAAACCTCATCCACTACTCTGTCGGGCTCGGCGGCGGGTTTATCGATTTTATTTACGACTAAAATAGGTTTAAGTCCAAGAGACAGAGCTTTTTTTACAACGAATTTGGTTTGAGGCATTACTCCTTCTTGCGCATCTACAAGAAGTAACACCCCATCAACCATTTTTAAAACCCTCTCAACTTCTCCACCGAAATCGCTGTGTCCCGGAGTATCAATAATATTAATTTTAAAATCATTCCACTTAATAGCAGTATTTTTTGAAAGAATGGTAATTCCTCTTTCTTTTTCTAAATCATTGGAATCCATTACTCTCTCACCAAGTTCTTTTCTTTCATCAAGAGTTCCGGATTGTTTTAGAAGTTCGTCAACTAAGGTAGTTTTACCGTGGTCAACGTGAGCGATAACCGCTATGTTTCTAATATTTTTCATAAATTGCCTTTAAAAATTTTTGAAATTATATCCAAAAAGTATAAAAAATAATCGGAATGAAATTTGCTTAAAAGTTTAAAAAAAGGTTTTCTTATGATAGAACAACTCTTATTAAATACGGAAAATCCTGAAAAAATACCCAAATCGGCGCTTAAAAACGAAAATTTCATTTTATTTTTGCTTAAAGATTCAAAAAACCCGAAAGAATTATTAAAAAGCTTACATATTAATAAAGAAGATTTAAACCGTATATTAAAAAACTCTCCGAAAAACATCCAAAAAGAGTTAAAAGAACTTATTGACAAAATTACTTCAATCAATGAAAAAGAAATTAATACAAAAACGACTGAAAATCAAGAAAAATCCGTAACAATATTAAGTTTGCTAAATCAAATAAAACCTTTAACAAACGAAACCGAAAACAAAAACGAAAAAATAACAATACCCAAAAAAATGGAAATAAAAATCACAGAAATCATAAAAAAAGAGATCGATTCGAAAATCAAAACTCAAAAAATTTTATTAACCGCCCAAGAAACTTTAAAATTTAAAGAAATTAAAACATTAAAAGAACTTATTGCCTTTGCCAACAAAAAAGGACTCAATATAAAAAAAATTATTTACTCGAAAAAAATTAAACCTAAAATAGAAGAAGTATTAAACGAAACGAAACTAAAATCCCTTAAAACTCAAACACCGCCTCAGCCTAAAATAATCATCTCATCACCAATTCCCAAAACAAACGATAAATCGGGATTTCAAGCTCAAAATAAAATAACTCTTGAAAAACTGCTTAATTCAAAATCCAAAAAAACCGATAAACCGAGAGATTTACATTTTATACGCCAAAAAATAAAAAAAACTAAAACAGACTTTCTAAAAGAAACCTTTAAAGAAAAACAAGAATCCGAAAGACCTCAAAGCATTCATACTCATTCACAACAGCACTCTCAAGCCCTTACAAGTATCATACATCAGGAAATTAAACAAAATATCCTTAAAGCCAAACAAAGTTTAAAACATTTCGCTTCGAATTTACAAGAAGCCATAAAAGATTATAAACCGCCGATTCATAAATTATCAATTGAGTTGAATCCAAAAGAACTCGGAAAAGTCGAAGTTACCCTGACTCAAAGAGGAGAAAATTTACAAATCCAGATAAATTCGACTCAGTCCTCAACAATTAATTTTTTTAATACTCACCAAAACGAATTAAAAAATATTTTAGTAAATATGGGATACAGCGAAGTTAATATGAGTTTCAATTCAAATCAACAACAGCAGCAAAGACAGCAATATAAACAAAACCAACAAAATTTTAACGGCGAACATTATGAAGACGAAGGATTTGTTATAGAAATCCCTTATAAATACGCTTAGGAACGATTATTGCTTAATTTGACAAAAAAGGATATAAAATGGCCGTGACTTCAATAAACAACAATGTAACCGCATCAGCTTCCGATGCCGTTTACAATCCCAAATCCGAACTTGATAAAGACGCTTTTATGAAACTGTTTTTAACCCAGCTTCAAATGCAAGACCCAACAGATCCAATGGATACGGATAAAATGCTTGAACAGACGGCTTATCTTTCTACTATGGAGATGAATCAAAATATGAAAACAACTCTTGAAACACTTGAAAAAACATTAAATCAAAACAGCGAACTGGGTGCCATAAGCGCAATAGGCAAAATAGGCGATACCGGATACAGATATCTGAATGTCACTGATGAAGACAAAAGCGTAAGTTTTGATCTGTTTTTTGGAGACAATATCAGCAGCGGAGAAGTCCAAATAAAAGACAAAAACGGCAATATCGTAAGAACTTTTCCATTGGAGGCTCATGATGGCGGCGTTTTAAATTTTGAATGGGATTTAACAGACAACAACGGCAACAAAGTACCGAGCGACAGTTATGAAGTAGTGGCGGAATACACATCTGCGGACGGTAAAAATCATTCAACGGCTCTTGGGGCTTATCCTATTGAATCGGTAAGATTTGAAAACGGAACCCCTTATGCTAAACTCGGCAGCAGTTATCTTCCTTTTAGTGAAATTAAAGAAATATACGAATGGCAAGGATAAAAAATGACTACTTCGTTTTATAACGGCGTTTCGGGAATGATTAGTTTTCAAAGCGGTATTGACGTTTGGGGTGATAATATAGCAAACGTAAACACTCCCGGATTTAAAGAATCCTTTCCGGAATTCGCAACTCTTTTTTCAAATACATTATCAAACGCTTACGCAACTTCTGACATAGGGCTTGGAAATTATATGAATTCAACCGCTAAAGATATGTCAATAGGTTCTTTAATTACCACTGATAATCCTTTTGATTTGGCAATTGCCGATAAAGGATGGCTGGCGGTCAAATACGCAGATCAAACTTTTTATACCAGAAACGGAAGTTTTACAAGAGACTCCGAAGGTTTTTTAGTTAATGATAGCGGTGCTTATTTGCTCGTGGCAAACGCGAATAATCTGATAAAGACCGAAAACGGTTATGTAATAAACAGAGAAATTTCTACTCAAAACCTTCTTCCGAGCGACAATTTAAGCCCTATTTCACTTCCGGATAATTTAATACTACCGGCCGTCGCCACTAAAAACGTTAAACTTGAAACGAATCTCAATGACGATGTTAAAATAACAACTTTAAAACCTGTAAAACAGAATATAGACTTCAGCGCCATGTACAATAAAGACGGTGAAGATATGAAAATAAGAGAAGGTCAAAATCTTGTATTCGGCTTTGGTGAAAATGTAATTTACAACAAAGGTCTTTTAAGCGTAAAATATTGTTTCAGGGATGACGAAATTGATAATAAGGACGTCAATATCGAATTTACTTTAAACGGTAAAAATATTAAATTAACCCTTCCTGACGGATCGACTAAAAAAGAGATTTCAAAAGCTATTGCCGAAGCTTTAAATACTGAAGGTTTTAAGGCTTCGGCGTCAAACGGAGAACTTACAATAAGCGTTCCGAACAAAATAATTCTTTCTTCTAATACCGATTTGATGAAAAATACTGCTGCCGCCACACTTGCATACAAAAATAATCCGGAAGATGAATTTGATTTTTCAAATATGAATGAATTTATAAATGAAATTTCTTCTCTAGCTAACATTGCTTATCCAGAAAGTGTGGACGTATATCTTGACGATAAAGGAAGAATTGTCGTAGATAATAAAACAAACCTTCCTTTAAATTCATACATAAAAGAAGCAAATAATTCAAATAAAAAATTTTTATCGAATCTCGGAAGAGTCGGAAACGAACTTTATCCCCATACCGCAAATAAAAGTTTTGAATTCTTAGAAAATTCACAGGATTTCGGAGGATATATAATTGATTCAAAAGGCAACAAAAATCCTGTTAGTATTACTTTTACAAAACAAAAAGTATTAAAAGACACTACTATTTGGAAAGGCGATATAATCATTCAAACACCTAACGAAAATATAACCACCTCTGAAGACTTTACTTTTAACTCTTCGGGATATCTTTTAGTACCAAAAGATATAAATGTAAACGGAATTAATTTTCAATTCGAACTTTCATCTTTCGCAAAACCGGATAATGCCGTTAGTTATTCTTTTAATCAAGACGGTATAGAACAAGGATATCTCGAACGTTATCAAATAAATGACGACGGAAAAATCATCGGTATCTTTTCAAACGCTCAAGACGCCGTACTCGGTCAAATTCCAGTTTTTCATTTTCAAAACGAACAAGGATTGGAAAGTATTGGGGATAGTCTTTTTATGGAAACATCAAATTCAAACAAGGCATTTTTATATACTGACCCGGAAGGAAATTATCTCACTTCTAAAATAAAATCCGGTATGCTCGAAACATCAAACGTTAATTTTTCACAAGCTATGACGGAACTTATAGTTACCCAAAAAGCATTTCAGGCAAGCGCCAAAACCGTTACGACAAGCGACGAAATGATACAAAAAGCTATAAATTTAAAAAGATAGGAACACTTATTGCTTATTATAAAAAATAATATAAAAAGGATTTCAAAATGATGAGAAGTCTTTGGAGCGGCGTTAGCGGACTTAACGCTCATCAAATAGCAATGGACGTAGAAGCAAACAACATAGCAAACGTCAATACGGTAGGATTTAAGTATTCAAGAACAAACTTTCAAAATCTTTTAAGCCAAACGGTAAAAAGCGCAACGGCTCCTCAAGGAACACTCGGAGGTAAAAACTCCTTACAAATCGGTCTTGGAACAAGCGTCAGTGCGGTAGAGACGATGTATAAACAAGGAAGTATTCAAAATACGGATAAAAATACGGATATGGCAATAAACGGTGATGGATTTTTCGTAGTCAGCGGAGACGGAGGTAAAACTTACAGATACACAAGAGCCGGTGATTTTACATTTGACGCCAATGGAAATTTTGTCGATCCTAACGGTTTTATAGTACAAGGGTGGTTAGCAGACCCTGAAACACACAACATTGATACCGCAAAAGGTTTACAGCCTATTTCAATTCCTCCCGGACTTACCACACCGGCAAACCCTACAAGTAAAATATCGATTAAAGCGAATTTAAACAGCGGGGATCATATTATAGAAAAAGGCGCTACAAGACCTACAGTCGATCAAACAGCTGATTTTAACGGACTTTACGACGCTAACGGACAAAAAATTTCCTTAACGCCGGAAGTAGATTCAATTCAACTGGCAATTGACGTAAATAAAGACGGTAATATAGATACTAACAATGAAGTATTTACTTTCGTTTATGGAAAAAGTGAAAAGGCAAACGACGGAAAATTCACTTCCATCAAAGACCTGCTTGATGAAATCAACAATAAAATTTTACAGGCTACCGGCAATACGCCCGATAGTTATAATTATAAAGTATATTTAAACGGAAACGGTCAGATAGTAGACCCTAAAAATATGATTAAAATCCAAGGCAACAACAAAACCTATTTACAATCCACAAACGATGTTCTTAAAGATATTTTCAAATCTTTACAAGGGCCTTCAACTACCACCGGTAGTATTAAAGCCGTTCAAAACAGTTTCATAGGAGCCGATGATGTCGGAGAACTTTTCAATACCAACGGAGACGCTTTTAACCTTGAAGACGGACAGGGGATTAAAGTTAATATAACGGGGCTTGGAGAAACCAGAAAATTTGTATATAAAAACAAACCTATAAGCGCTGCGGAAGAATGCGGAAGTACTGGCGGCAAATATCAACCGACAAAACCGATTGTGGCTGATTCCAACGAAGGATTTCATTGGCTGTTTTATTCCGATAAAAGCAGTGATTCCAATAATAGAGCATTTTTAAGTACAAACCAAAAATTATCTTTTAAATTATCCAATGGAGATACATTGACATACACTTACGGAAAAGATTTTCAGACTATAAATGATCTTTGCTGTTTATTAAATACCGATTTAGCTAATAGAAGTTTAAATGACATCATCTCATTTAAAGACGGAAAAATCGTAGAAAGCTCTCCATCCGTAATCACAGACGCACAAGTCAGAGATTCAAACAACAATACTATAAACGCGGATACCACTACTGCTCTTGGAAGACTTGCTAAAATGATGGACGGACTTGACGGAAAGGGAGCAGAGACGGAAACTTTTTACAAAAATGACATTTACTATTTTCATGATATTCAGGATCTGGCTTATATCTGGCAACTGGCCGTTGATGCCAGTGGTGACCCGGCAAATTCCACCACCAACAACAGCGGTATAGTTTCAATCAGTGAAAACGGAGAACTTACGGTTAAAAACACATCTCCGAATTCATTTAATATCGCGGTAAACGGATATCCTAGCGACGAACAGGACAATCAACTTTTCACAGAAGCGTTTTCTCCTATTAACGGAACGGTGGCAGCCGGAGGCACCGCCTTCACTCAAGCCATGAACGCTGCCGTTCATACGACAAGTATGGATGTTTTCGATTCTCTTGGGGCAAAACATACACTTACGTTCCATTTTAGAAAAACGCACACTTCCACAGGTCCGAACGATCCGACGGTATGGAAATGGTACGCTGAGGTTCCAGCTCCGGCATCTCTTGATCAGCCGGCATACGGTTACGTAAAATTCAACTCTGACGGAAGTATAAATTCATATAATCCTCCAAGCCTTATTTTCAATCCGAATAACGGAGCATCGACAGGACAGGCCGTTCAGCTCGATTTCGGAGATATGGGTAAATTTGACGGACTTACTTCTTTTGAGGCACCAAGTTCAACCAGCGGACAAACCCAGGACGGGTATCCGGGCGGAGATTTACAACAACTGGTAGTAGACCAGACAGGAACGATTATAGGAGTATTTACAAACGGAAGAAGCTACAGTCTGGCTCAGGTAGCTCTTGCTAAATTCGTAAACAATGAAGGTCTGATGAGTGAGGGAGGCACACTATTTGCCGCTTCTCCGAACTCAGGCGATCCTATAGTAGGAACTGCCGGAACTGGTGGTAGAGGGAGTATACAACCAAGTAGCCTTGAAATGAGTAACGTTGATTTAAGCAGAAGTTTAACGCAATTAATAGTTATTCAAAGAGGATTCCAGGCAAACTCAAAAACAATTACGACATCAGATCAGATGTTAAATACCTTGCTTCAATTAAAACAATAAACTATAATACCCTAAAAATCTTTTGATTTTTGGGGGCGCTTTTTATGCAACAGCTTTTTGAAAAAAACCTTAAATTTTTTTATGACCATCTTCCTTCTTATTATCGCTTAATTGTAAATTCTTCAAAAAATTTTATTATAAAAAACGACAATATTTTCGATAAAAATTCAAATCCCGTATATCCGAATTCTATTCAAAAAGATTCCCAACTTATAGCAACAAACCCTATCAACAATCCTCTATGGAAAAAACAATTTTATTTTCATCCTAATAAATGGAACGAAAAAGAATTTTTTGCAACGGGAAAAATCATAAATAAAATTATAAGCGATAAAAAAGAGTATTTTTTCGATAACGATTTTTTACCAACTACCATACTTTTCGGCTTGATTAGCGGAAAGCATTTAGATTTGCTTTTTAAAAATTATTCGTTTCAATCTCTTTTCATATATGAACCGAATCCCGAATTTTTCGCAATAAGCTGTTATTTTGTGGATTGGGAAAAAGTATATAAAAAATATAATGAAAGATTATTTTTATGGGTCGGAGGTGAAATGGATTATTTTGCCATAGAAAAATTCTTTTATGAAAGAATAGTTACTTCAAGTTTTTTAAATATCTACTATAAAGCATACGAACATCCTTTAATTGATGACGCTATAAAAAAATTTCATACGATTCAATCTACAAAATTAAGAGGATGGGGAACATTCGAAGATGAATTCAAAGGTATAAAAAACCATATCCGAAACATCACAAAATACCCTCTTTTACAGAATTTTAGAAAAACTAACGCCCCGATTTGTATCGTAGCCAATGGAAAAAGTCTTGAAAAAAATATCCCTTTTATCAAAAAAAACAGAAACTCTATGATTATAGTTTCGGTAGGAACGGCTCTTAGACCTTTAATGAAAGCCGGAATTGAGAGTGATTTTCATTTTGAGCAAGAAAGAATAGATGTTTTAATAGAAGCGTTAAAAGATACACTGCCAAATTACAACGGATATTTTGTAGGAGCAAGCGTCGTTAATCCGAAAATATTTGAAATGGCAAAAAACCCTCTAATGTATATCAGAGAAGCGTTTACCCTTGAAAACAAATATAAACCTCTTCTTGGTTCCTCCCCTATCGTAGGTAATGCCGGATTTGCTTTTGGAGCTGCGTTTGGAAAAGAGATTTATCTTTGCGGAATGGACCTCGGATACAGACTTAATGACAAAAAACACGCAAGCGGCAGCTTTTATGATACAAGAGAAGACATGGCAAAAGAAGGAATAAAAGTAAAAGGAAATTTCAGCAACGATATTTATTCGGATTCCCTACTTTTGTCATCAAAAGACAAAATAGAAAAAATGATAGAATTTTTCAATTTGAAAGTTTACAATTTAAGTGACGGAGCATATATTAAAGGATCAGTTCCTTTAAAAGATAAAACACTTCCTAAAATTAACAAAGAACAAATAAAAAAAGAAATACTCTCAAACTTCAAACCTGTTAAAAAAATTGATAATACTATTGATACTGATTCTCTGATAAAAGCTTTAAAAAAAGCCTTTTTACTCCCTGCTAAAAACCAAAAAGAACTCACCGGAAAAATAGATTTTATAGAAGATTTATTAAAAGAATATTCAAAAGTAAATAAAAGCGCTTTTACACTCTTAAAAGGTTCAATATTTCATATAGCATTGAACCACTATGCGGAATTTTTTAAAGGAAACGACACATCGAAAATAATTTCTGAAAATTTAGATATTTTTAACGCTTTAAATAATCCATAATTTTTTTTAAATCCCATGAATTTATAATATCTTCTCTCTCTGCCCACCCTCTTCTTGCCTGATTAACTCCGTATTTTATAAACTCCAGCATTTTTGTATTATGAGCATCTGAATTTATTGCAAATTTACATCCTATCTCTTTTGCTCTTTTTATATAAGTATCAGGCAAATCGAGTCTGTCAGGCTGAGAATTTATCTCTAAAACCACTCTATTTTCTTTTGCTTTTTTAAACACTTCTTCCCAATTGGCATTTATACCTTCTCTTTTGTGTATTATTCTGTTTAAAGGATGAGCGAAAATATGTATCTTATCAAACGCTTTTAAAATCCTCTCAGTCTGATCTCCCGTGAATTTATAATGAATAGCTCCTATTACAATATCAAGATTTTGAAGTATTTCATCACCAAAATCCAAACTCCCGTCTTCTAAGATATCGATTTCTGCTCCTTTTAGTATTTTGATTTCAGGATATTTTTTTTGTATTTCATCTATTTCATTTAATTGTTTTAAAAGCTTTTCTTCATCCATTCCGTTCGCAACTTTCAACCTTTTTGAATGATCGGTTACGGCTAAATATTTATATCCGAGTTCTATAGCCTTTTTAACCATTTCTTCAATCGTATTATTTCCGTCACTATATACTGTATGCATATGAAAATCACCTAAAATTTCTTCTTTTTTAATAATTTCAGGCAATTTATTTTCCAAACACGCCTCTATTTCTCCCCTGTTTTCTCTAAGTTCCGGCTCCATATAACACAATCCCACCGCTTTATATACTTCCTCTTCAGTAGCTCCGGCAATTCTTTTATCCCCTTGATAAACTCCGTATTCATTAACTTTCAATCCCTTTTCAATAGCTATTTTTCTAATTTCTATATTATGTGCTTTAGAGCCCGTAAAATAATGCAAAGCAGCTCCATAACTCTCATGAGCCACAGCTCTTAAATCCACCTGAAGTCCGTTTTCCAAAAACACCGTTGAACGTGTCAAACCTGCTGAATGAACTTCTTTTACTTTTGGAAATTTAATAAAATATTCACTGACTTTAGGATAATCTTTCGCCACAACCAAAATATCCAAATCTCCGACCGTTTCTTTTTTTCTTCTATAACTTCCGGCAATTTCTACAATCTCGACTCCCTCGAATTTTAATAAATACTCTCTAAGTTCTTCCGCTATTTCCTCAACCTCAGCCCATAAAAATCTAATTCCCGCTTTTTTAAGCTGTTTGACGCCTTTTAAAATTTTTTCTATCAATTTCGGGCCAAACCCCGGCAAAGTGGCAAGTTTTCCGTTTTCAGCGTATTTTTTAAGCTCCTCTAAAGAAGTCACTCCAAACGCATCATAAATCTGCTTTACCCTTTTAGGACCCAGACCTTCTATACTTAACATATCGACAAGTCCTGAGGGTATTTCTTTTTCGAGTTCTTCAAGTTTATGAAATTTACCCGTTTTTACGATTTCTTTAATATAATCACTCAAATCTTTACCTATTCCCGGAAGCCTCGTTAAATCAAACCCTTCATTTACAAGTTTATTAAAATCTTTACTTGAATTTTCTATTATTCTTGCCGCATTTCTGTATGCCCTGACTTTAAAAGGATTTTCACCTTTTATTTCCAGTAAATCCGCCGTTCTTGAAAAAATTTTTGCTATTTCCTGATTCGTCATCATTTTAGATCCTTTGAAGGAACATGGATATAATATCCTTGAAAACCATCTATTCCCAAACTTTTACATATATTATACACTTTTTTATCTTTTACGAATTCGGCAATCGTTTCTATCCCCATAGATTTTGCGAAATTAACGATTGAGAGTACTATTTTTTTAAGATTTTCATTTATATCGATATTTTTTATAAGTGATCCGTCAATTTTAATGATATCCGGATTTAATTTGGTTAAATATACAAAATTACTATATCCGCTGCCGAAATCGTCTATTGCTATTTTGACTCCGTAATTTTTCATTAATTTCACAAAATCTTTAATTACATCAAAATCTAAAACCGCTTCCGTTTCAAGAAGTTCTATAATCAGTTTATTTTTCATTTTATATCTTTGAATACTTGCGATTAAATAATCTACCGTCGATTTATTTTTAATGTCTTTAAAAGAAAGATTGATAGATACGGTTTTATCAATATTTTTAAAAATTTCAAAAACCTTATTAATCATAATTTTAGTAATATTATCGTAATATCTTGTATCTTTAATCGATTCTAAAAAATAAAAAGGGGAAATAAGCTCACCGTTTTCTTCTATTCTTACCAAAGCTTCATAACTGTCTGTAGATTTTTCTATTCTTTGGAAGACGGGAACTATTTTATTTTCTTTTAAAGCTTTTTTTACAAAACTGATTGTTTTTAGTTCTTTTTCGATATTTTCTTCAATTTTTAATTCTTTTGAATATTTTATTAGTGATAATTTATGTTTTTTTGCGTAGTGTAACGCTAAATCAGCTTTAATTTTTATATTTTTTTCTTTTTCGACAATAGCCGCCGTTAAATCGATATCGATCTTTATTTCATCATTTTTCAATTTTATACTTAAAGGTTTTTTATAAAAATAATTTAATACAGTTTGAGCACACTCTAAAAGATCGACCTCCTCAAAAAATAAAACAAAAAAATTATCTCCCGAAATTCTGTATACATATGAAAATTGAGGAAATTTTTCTTTCAAAATAGAAGCGAAACTTTTTAGAATATTATCTCCAACCTCTTCACCGTATCTGTCATTTAATGAAGAAAATTTACGGATATCAAATAAAATTCCACCATAATAATTTTTCTCCAAATCCCTCTCAAAAGCAAATTTATTCCCTATTCCAGTAATCTCGTCCGTATAAAGTTTTTTTTCAACTTCCTCAAAAGCTACATCTACCAAATGAATTAATCCCTGTATAGGATTGGATTCTTTGTAATTGGAACACAAAATCTTTTTATCTTTATAATCACCGCCTTCACTAATCGCTAAAAGATTAAAACTATGATTTAAAAATTTTCCATTTACAAATTCACCGTATGAAAAAAATCCTATATTAGGAATATTTTTCAACATACACAATTCATGGTTTGCGAGATTGGCAAACGTTCTTTTTCTTGCCGTACATGAAAAAATCAATAACGCCTCGATTTTATGTTTATAAAGATTTTGAATGGCTTTTTTTGATTTTCGGAGAACTTTCGAAATTTCGGCAATACCGAATCTTACAATATCCCCTTTTTTGAAATTTCCTCCGAAAACCAATGAATCGCCTTTTATATCCAAAACAGCCCGTGCTATATTATTTTTAACTAAAGGAAGTTCCATTCCTATTTTTTTTATGTTGTAAATAATATCACTTCCGAAATAATATTTATAAACATTCAATGCTTTTTTATTGTCTATTTCCTTTACAATATTTTTATCCGCATCTGTTATTTTTAAATTTTTACCAATTGTACTCCAACCGCATGTCGATTCAGTATGAACTGTCAATTCTTCAGAATCTATAACGGCACAGACACTGCCGCGCGAAGTGATTTTTTCTCCGTTAAAAACGTAATTTTTCTTAAACTTAAAATTATCACCCGCTATTGCGCCTATATGCGGTATATTTGAATTTATAAAGCTAAATCCGTTAATATAATCATCAAAATTCACATCATAACCGCTGGCATAATTTATTATAAGCTTGGTATGAGGAGAAATAATCTCTTTTGCAAAACTTTTACCGTCTTCATAAAAATCATTACTGAAATTTTTTATGTATGTTTTCACCGTACTTTTTTCAAAAAATAAAAATCCCAGCGTACAGGTATAATTTTCTATTTTTGAATTTAAAATTTCCCCGTCTGTCGTAGCACCTATTATTTCTGCGTTCGGAAAATAACTTTTTATAGTATTAATAACATTTAAAAGATACGTTTTACTCGTAAGACCACAAAATACAGTTACTAAAAGACTTTTATGTTTAATATCTTTTAATGACTTTATTTTTTCTTCATCAAAATTAAAAGAATAAAATTTCATTACAAACTTTCTAAAAATTTTTTAACTTTTTCATTTAAAGGAAGAATAAGCTGCTTTTTTTTACTCGTTTCGCCCTTAATAATAATTTCGCTTTTTGGTATTTTAAATTCTTTAGAAATAAACTTAATAAGTTCTTTATTCGCAGCCCCTTCCACTGCGGGAGCTTTTATGTTTATTTTTATTGCATCTCCGTAAATTCCTGCTATTTTATTCTTGGATGAATTCGGTTGAGCTTTCACGTTTATTATTACCTTATCGTCTTTAATTTGATATATCACTTATTCTCCTTTGCTGAAATATCGGAAAGAAATAAAATTATTTTATATACGAAATTATATTTTTTAAATCAATTTTATTTTTTATTGCAGTCGGTTTAAGAAAACAAAGTTTTTTTGAAATTTCATCAGGCTCACACACTTCAATACCATCAACTTCTTCATATAAAGCGTGCTGATTAAAATAATATTTGCCACTAATTATAGGCAGATTAAAATACGCCGGTTCTATCGGATTATGTCCACCTACATTATCTACAAAGCTTCCTCCTAAAATTACAACGTCGGCTATATTGTAAAAATTAATAAGCTCCCCCATTTTATCCACTATTACAATATCTTTTGTCAATTTATTGCTTTTAAGATTCGAAAGTTTTTCAACCTCTCCGTATTTTTGAGAAAATTTAGCAACTTCATCAAATCTTTCAGGATGTCTCGGAACAATCGCAACCTGGTATTTTTTTAGATCGATCTGTGGCAATATTTTTTCTTCTTCTCCCGCATGAGTAGAAGCTAAAACTATAAGAGGTTTTGTTTTTTTGTAATTTTTAGTGATTTCCGGTTCGAAATAAGTTTTTATATTCCCCACTACCTCTACTCTTTTTGCTCCGAGTTCTTGTAGTCTTTTTTTATCTTTTTCACTCTGGGCCAATACCAAATCTATATTTTTAAATATTTGTCTGTAAAACCATTTGAACTTCATATATTTAGAATAACTTTTATCACTGATTCTGGCATTCAGCAAGACTGTTTTAGAACATCTTTTTTTCCCTGTAAAAAACAGCATATACCAAAGCTCCGCTTCCATAACCACCAGAGTTTTACAAGGTCTAAACCAAAAAGGAATAAAAATTTCATAAGGTAAAAATCTTATTTCGGCATTTTTATATTTTTTTGCTTCTTCATATCCGGTATTTGTTATGACTGATAAATTTACTTTATCAAATTTATTTATTATGGGTTTTAGAGCTTTTGTTTCTCCAAGGGAACACGCATGAAAATAGTATGTTTTCTGAGAAAAAGGAGGATTTTTATACAAAAAAAATCTAGCGGGAATTGATTTTTTATATTTTGGTTTTAATAGTAAAAATAAAAGAAAAGGAAGAGAAACTAAATAGATAAATAAAGCAAATAAATAATAAATAAAAGGCATTATTCTTGAATTTTATCTTCATCCTCAATAAATAAAACTCTACCACAGTGAGGACAGGTTATAATTTCTTCACCTTTTAACACTTCCGAATAAATTTTATCGTTAATTTTCATATTACATCCCGTACATGCCTGTTTTTTTATAGGCGTTACAGCTGAAATATCAGCCCATCTTTTAATCTTTTCATAAAATCTATAAATTTGAGGATTCATATTTTTAATAAGATCGTCTCTTTTTTTATGAATTTCTTGTTTTTGTTTTTCAACAGTTTCAAGTTTTTTATCAACATCGGTTTTAGTAATGGTAATTTCAGCTTCAATCTTATCTATTTCTTTTAAAATCTCCTCTTTTTCTTCCTCTTTTTGCTCTATTATTTTTTCAAATCTGGCAATTTCTTCGTTTGCGCTTTCAATTTGTTCTTTTGCCAATTCTTCTTCAATTTGTAATGCTTTAAACTCTTTTTCAGTTTTAACTTTTGCTTGTTTTTCTTCAATATCTTTTAATTTGTCTTTAAGTTCGGCAATTAATAATTCATTTTTACTTTTTTTAAGTTTAAGATTTTTAATCTCTTCTTCAAGTTTTTCAAGTCTCTCTTCAAGAGATTTTTTCTGGTTTTCAAGTTTAATTAGAGGCGCTTTAATACTAGCTTCCACCGGCTCTAACTCTTTTAATCTTCTCTCAAGCCTATTTAATTCGATAAGCTCTTTTAAAAATTTATTCATTCTCTGCCTTTTTTATTGAAATTATATCAAATTAACTCAAACGGATTTTGAGAATTTGTTTTAATTATTTCTATATCCAGATGACTAATCGCGTTATAAAGCACATCCGTAAAATATCTTTCACTCTCAAAATGCCCTATATCGATTAAAGAAATTTCTCTGGATTTAGCATCCATCGCTTCATGATATTTTATATCTCCGGTCATAAAACAATCGGCCTTAATATTATCAAGAAGGCTCATTCCCGCACCTGTTGTTATTGCCACTCTTTTGATAAAATCTTTCGTTTTCACCACCCGTAAAGTATTCAGATTCATTTTTTCTTTTACTAATTTCACAAGCTCATCAAACTCCATAAAAACATCACTGTAATAAATAAAATCTTCACTCTCTCCGCTTAACTCTAATATCTCTTCGGCAAAATAAGTATTCAGATGAGTTTTATCAAAATTCGTATGCATAGCTATATGCGCGCAGTTTTTTTGAATTAACGAGATTAAATATTTTGTGGAAAATCTGTTTGGAATTACTTTTTTAACTCCTCTGAATATTAACGGATGATGAGTTATAAGAAGAGAATTCGGTTCCAACTCTTCTATAACTTTTTCATCAATATCAAGAGAAATATAAATTTTATTTACTTCAAAATTATAATCTCCTACGTTTATTCCACTGTTATCCCACTCTTCTTGCAATTCAAACGGACTTATTTCGTTTAAAAAATCATAAACGGTTCTTAATTTCATTTTTCCTCTTTATTATGTTTTTCTACATAAAGTTCTGCTACCGCTTTAGCAAGTTCACGGATTTTTAAAATATAGTTTTGTCTCTCAGTCTGAGAAATCGCTTTTCTAGCATCAAGCACGTTAAATATATGAGAAGCTAAAATAGTATAATCATATGCCGGCAGAGGCAGTTTTGCTTCGATACATCTTTTTGCTTCGTTTCTGCTATCTTCAAACCATCTAAAAAGCATTTGAGTATTTGCCACTTCAAAATTATATTTTGAAAATTCATATTCACTTTCTTTATGCATATCTCCATAAGTGGTGCTTTCATTCCACTTTATATCATAGACGTTATCCACTCCCTGAAGATACATAGCAAGTCTCTCTGTCCCGTATGTAATTTCTACAGGTACTGGAAATGTTTTAAGTCCCCCGACTTGTTGAAAATAAGTAAATTGAGTCACTTCCATTCCATCAAGCCAGACTTCCCATCCAAGCCCCCATGCTCCAAGAGTCGGGCTCTCCCAGTTGTCTTCCACAAATCTTACATCGTGTTCTTTTAGATTTAATCCAAGATATTCAAGACTCTCAAGATACATCTCCTGAATGTTATCAGGGCTTGGTTTCATAATAACCTGAAACTGATAATAACTTCCGAGCCTGTTTGGATTTTCTCCATACCTTCCGTCTGTCGGACGGCGGCTTGGTGCCACATACGCTACATTCCAAGGTCTGTTTTCAAGACTTCTAAGAAGCGTTGCGGGATGAAACGTCCCGGCCCCGCTTGGAAAATCATAAGGCATTACTATATTACAACCTTTATTTTTCCAAAATTCCTGAAGTTTTAAAAGTAAATCGCTAAAATACATTATTTATCTCCTTTAAATAGCATATAATCTCCAACTTCCCCGCCGGCTTTTCTCCCGACTACATCGCATTTGACTTTAAACAGATAAAAAACTTCTCTCCCGCACTCTTCATAAAGACACTCGAAATTTCCCATCCCTTTACTAATCACCATGTCCGCTTCAAAAAAAATCTCTTTTGATTTTTCATTGGCAAATTTCAAATGATATCCGGGAGTTGGCACACCCGTATCAACAACTTCCGCAAGTTCGAAAATTTCCAGCCCTTCTATATTTAAATCTTTAATTGTTACATCATTTATCACAGGTCTTCCTCTGACAAAATAATAAATTTTTACATCAGGATTAATTTCTTTTATAGTTTCTATCAAAAGCTCGTCAAAAACGTTTTCACCGGCATTATCCGCTAAATAACATATACTATCAGCATCTTCAGCAGCTGTCTTAAATTCAGCATAATCGTTTTTTTTAAATTCCATCTGAAATATTTCCTGAATTTCTTTTTCAAGATTATATTCATGATGAACTCCAAGGTCTATGACATTTCCGGCTACGGCAATTTTACACGCGTCAAATAATTTATCAGGACTTTTTAAAAGCCTTAATTTTAGCATGGGTTTAAATTTTAACGCTTCCTTAATCGCTTCTTTTTTTTCATTTTCAAATAAATCTTCAACATCTAAAATTTCACTGACTTTTCCGTATTCTTCGGCGGCAATTTCGGGAGGAGTCACATTTATATCGTATTTACTAAGAATTTTAGCCCCTTCCCTTAAAATTTTACTTGCTTCTTTATCAGGTAAATTAAACTTATCGGCAATTTTATAAACCTGTTTGTAAATACACAAATAACACTCTTTTGATATATTCATTATTTAATTCCAAGTTCTTTTTTAATTACCGGCTCGTTAAATCCGCAAATCCATCTGCTCCCGATTAAAATCACGGGAACACCTCTACATCCGTGTCTTTCACAGTCTTTAGCCGCTTTTGTATCTTTTGAAATATCTATTTTTTTATATCTTATTTTATTTTTTCTAAAAAACTGTTCCGCTTTTGTACACCATACACATCCAGGTGCCGTAAAAAGCACTACTCTTTTTTGACTCATTTACTCTCCTTTACCCTCTTTTTTTAAAACTTGACCCCACATCAATTTATATTTTCTTCTGCAAAATTCCAACTCTTCTTGACATATTTCAAGTTGTTTTTGAAGTCTTTCAATCGTTTTTTTCTGATTTTCATAATCCTCTTGAATAGAATAAATCGACTCTTTTAAAAACTGATTCTCTTCTTTTAAAGCAGAAATCGTTTCATCCTTACTCATTAAAACTTTTTCATGAAGAGTTAAAAGCATTCCTATAGTTTTTTCGGCGATAGACTGCTCTTTTTCTATTATTTCAAGCTCCGGCAAAGGTACAAGAGCCTTTGCCATCGACTCCACTTCTATATAAATATCATTATCCTGTTTTTTACATTTAAGCTTTTTTTGTTTACATAAAGATATTATCTCTTTTTTACTTTTTCCCGTAAGTTTTGAAAATTCCCCTATATTTAACCAGGTTTGCATTAATCAAGTCTTACTTCTACTTCTTTTGAATCAAGCTCTACTTTTTTAGCTTGAGCTATTCTGTCTTCTTCAAGTTTTGCTTTTAATTCATCATCACTGTTAGCAAGAATTTGTAAAGCAAGATACGCAGCGTTTTTAGCCCCCGCTTTTCCTACCGCAACAGTCGCCACAGGCATACCTCCGGGCATTTGGACAGTTGATAAAAGCGCATCAAGCCCGTCCATCATACCGGTAGGCATAGGTACTCCTATTACCGGTCTTGTAGTAAGTGAAGCTACAACACCCGCTAAATGTGCCGCCATTCCGGCACCGCAGATAAACACTTTAGCGCCTCTTTCTTCCGCTTCTTTTACATAACTGTGAGTTCTGTCAGGTGTTCTGTGCGCCGATGTTACGATAAGCTCATATGGAATCTGAAATTTCTCAAGAACTTTAGCCGCTTCTTTCATCACTTCATAATCACTTTTGCTTCCCATTAAAATACTAATAAATCTCATTTCATCTCCTTATTTTCCATTAGGACCAAATTCCACTTCTTTTCTCAAAAAAGTAAGATATGGCAATTTACACGGTAATTTTATCGGGTTTAAATTACCACTGTGAACTGCTTCGAGCTCCTTGCCGCTTTTTGTTATTATTTTATTTAATTTTAAATACCATTTACCGTCTTTTTGAAATACTTTTCCTATTTCATTCTCGCAAGGTGAAATTTTAGCATTTTTCGGATACAAAATTTCCAATATATCACCCGGAAAGATTTTATATTTACACATAAACGTCTCTTCATCTTCATTAACTATTCCAGCTACCTGCCAGTTTCCGTATGTAAGAGATGTTTCAAGATTTTGGGTATCATGTCTTTCGTACGGTCTTTTTACAAGATAAGCATCCGTCAAGCCCCTGTTTTTAGTGGTTAAAATTTCTTGATAATATTTATCACATTCGCATTTACCCGTATTTACATACTCATCTATCGCATCCCTGTAAGCTTTCGTAACTACCGCTACATAATAAGGGGCTTTTGTTCTTCCTTCGATTTTTACACTGTCAATCACACCGGCATCAATTATTTCAGGGATGTGTTTTATAAGACACAAATCTTTTGCGTTCATTATATAAGTCCCGTCTTCCGGATACTCTTCAAGCTTAAAAAGTGTCCCGGTCTCGGGATTTTCAGCATACAGCACATATGGATACCTACAGTCGTTAGCACAGCTTCCCTTATTCGGATTTCTACCGAATTGAACCGCACTTAAAAGACATCTTCCGCTGTAGGCAAAACACATCGCCCCATGAACGAAAACTTCTATTTCGACATCGGGAACTTTTTCTTTTATTTTTATTAAATCTTTAAGGCTGGTTTCTCTAGCTGCGATAATTCTACTAACTCCCAAATCCCTATACGCCTTATAATCCCAAGAATTTAGCGCATTCGCCTGAGTTGAAAGATGAATATCAATTTCAGGCGCTATCTCTCTTGCTTTCATTATAACGCCGAGAGTGGACACTATTAAAGCATCGACGCCGATTTCCTTAAGTCTTTTTATATGCTCTTCCACTATTGGAAGCTGATTTTCAAATGGAAAAGAATTTACGGTGGCATAAACCTTCACTCCTTTTGAATGCGCAAAATCCACTGCTTTTTTAAATGTTTCATAATCAAACTCTTTTCCGCTGTGACAACGCAGGGAAAAATGACTAACCCCTGCATAAACGGCGTCGGCACCGTATTCTATGGCAATTTTTAATTTTTCAAAATCTCCGGCCGGTGCTAAAAGTTCAGGTTTTTTTTTCATACATCACACTCCAAATTGTTTTAATAATTCTTCGATATCTTCTTCACTTACCACTTCTTTACTGTCTCCCGGAATATAAGTTGCGCTTTGAACTCTTTCCTCATCGGAGATTTTTCCTTCAAAAAGTTTATTCATATATTTAATAAGCGCTCTCATAATATTAATAACTCTTTCTATTTTTTGTCTATGAATATCTTGATATTGCATAATCTCAAGAACCGACATCACTCTCATTTCAGCATCTTCGGCACTTTCCAACATTTCTTTTATTTCTTCTGTTTTTTTATTAACCTCTTCTAATTCTTTCTCAAAAGTTTTTATATGAGGAAATTTATTGTGTAATTTTTCAAAAATCTCTTTTTGACGTTCCAAAAAATTTAAAATATCTTCGAATTTTTCTTTAAAGTTTTCAATATCATCAGAAATAGACGTAATAATTTCCAATACCTGGGAAGCTTTTTCTTCGCTTTCTTTTGTCACCTCATCGAGCTGTGCCACTACTTTATTGTCATCATCAGCAGGAGGAGGCATAATCACATCCTCTTTGTTCGTATCCTCTGATTCTTCAACACTCTCTTCCGTTTCTTCAATTTCATTCAGTTCTTCATCCGAATTAAGTAAAGCGTCTAACTCTTCTTGTGTCATGTGCGCCTCTTTTTTTATTTTATTATATATAATTTCATTTAAAAAGGCAAAGCATGGTAGATTTACACAACCACACTCCCCTTTGTAAACATGCTGAGGGAACCCCTCAGGAATATATCGACCAAGCGATAAAAAAAGGTATAAAAATATA
>JAMOTL010000106.1 GCA_027062285.1 Nautiliaceae bacterium | reverse complement strand
ATTTTTGAGCTTAAAAAAAGTTTAGAGTGTGAAAATTGTGAAGTGTTAGGAGAAGTTGATTATAAGATAAATGAAGAAACTGTATTAAGACCTGATGTTGTTTTAACTTGTGATGATGAGGGGGTTGAGCATTTAATAAAAGCTCCTGAAATTATATTTGAAATAATTTCACCATCTACTGCAAGAAGGGATGAAATATATAAATTTAAAATTTATGAAAAAGAAGGGGTTGATTTTTTAATTTTAGTATATCCGGATGATTTGGTTGCAAAGATTTATAAAAATATTGACGGAGAATTTAAGAAAAAGGGTGATTTTAGCAGAGGTGTATTTGATTTTGGGATATGCGGGGTTAAGGTGGATTTTGGAAAAGTTTTTGAAAAATACAGGAAATAAGGAAGAGTGTGTTTGAGTTTGAGCTTGTAAAAAATTTTGACGGTAAATATTATATAAAAATATTAAAAAACAAAAAGCTTTTTCTGTTTAACGAAAAAATAAGCGGCAGATACAAAAATCTCTTAAACACGCTTAAAAAATTTCCAAACCGACTCGGGCAGTTTGATATAGAAGAATCCCCCGTGCTTGATTTTTTAGATGAGGTTATTTATAAAAATAAAAAATATCCCGTTTTTCATTCCATCCATACGCTTGAATTTGATTTAAAAAATTTTTACATAAATTCTAAAAAAGCGGAGTTTTTAACCAACGATTATGTATTAACGGAAGATGGGGTTTATAAAGTTAATTTTACAGAAGATATTGAAAACATCAGCCTTTATAAAACAAAAAAAATTGACAACGATTATTTGAGTCTGCTTTTCAGTAACTTCGAGCAGTTAAAAATCACAGGCTTTGATGTAAATTATTACGGTGAAATAGCCCTTAGGCCCGCCATATATGTTGAAGAGGTACTGGATAAAAATCTTGTTTTTAAAATAGGCGGTTTTGTGGATGGTGTTACCATAGATACTGAAAACCTAAGCAAGATTGCATTTTTAAATGAAAAAAACATTGACGTTTTTGACGTATCGGATGAGGAAATTATTTTAAAAACTAAAAAATTAAAAAAGCTTTTAAAAAAGGAAAAAATCGAGTATATTCAAGAGGGTGAATATTTTATATTAGACAGCGATAACGCCGGAAGATTTTTATCGCTTCTTCCCGAGCTTATCAGGGAGTTTGAGATATTCGGCAATAAGCATTTGAAGGATTTCAATCTTAAAATTGTCAAACCTTCTTTAAATGTCAGAATCAATAGAGGCGTTGATTTATTAGACCTTGACGGGGAGGTTGAAATTGACGATGTAAAGATACCGCTTTCAGAGCTTTTAAAACAATATAAAAAAGAAAACTACATAAACATAAAAGATAAAAAATACCTCATAAACAGCGACTATATCGAAAAACTAAAAAGGGTTTTAAGGGAAGAAGAAGGCAAGTTAAAGGTAAGCTTTTTTGACCTGCCCGAAATTGAAAGGCTTGTGAGCAATAAAGATTTGGCGGTTTTTAAAAAATCAAGGGAGTTTTTTGAAGGGTTTAATAAACTTAAAAACAAAAAAATAAAAATAAACCTAAACGCAAAATTAAGGGATTATCAGGTTTATGGTGTAAAATGGCTTAATTATTTAAAAGATAACAATTTTGGAGGGTGTCTTGCCGATGATATGGGACTTGGTAAAACCATTCAGGCAATTGCCCTGCTAAAAGAAGCAAAAAACGCCGTTGTGGTGGTGCCAAGAAGCCTTTTAACCTCATGGGAGGAAGAGATTAATAAATTTGCCCCCGATATGAAATATCATATCTATTACGGACAAAACAGGGAACTTAAAGACGATGGAGTGTTAATTACAACTTACGGAGTGTTAAGAAGCGATATTGAAAAATTAAAAGACAAAAATTTTGAAATTGCAATCCTTGATGAAGCCCAAAATATAAAAAATATAAATTCCCAAATCCACAAAGCCGTAATGCTTATAAACGCAAAACACAGGTTTGCCCTAAGCGGCACTCCTATTGAAAATTCACTTAGTGAACTTTATGCGCTTTTCAGGTTTATAAATCCGGGGATGTTTAGAAGTTTTAACGACTTTAAAACAAAATATTTAATTCCTATCGAAGAGAGAAAAGATATTGAAGTTATGAACGAATTAAAAGCAAAAGTCTCTCCTTTTATTTTAAGAAGGCTAAAAAGTGAAGTATTAGACGAACTGCCCCCAAAACAGGAATCAACCATTTTAATTGAAATGAATGAAAAACATAAAGAAATATATGAAGCCAAAAAAGAGTATTATAAAAATATGATTTTAGAAAATATTAAACTAAAAGGCTTCAATAAAAGCAAAATGGCAATTTTTCAGGCTCTTACAAAACTTCGTCAAATCGCATCAATCCCGGAAATTGAAGATGAAAACGTCCGCTCTTCCAAGCTTGATGTGATGTTTGAGCAATTAGAAGACATTGTTAGCAACAAACACAAAGTCTTAATATTTACAAATTTTTTATATTCAATCGATTTAATAGCCAATGAAGCCGAAAAAAGAGGCTTTTCTTATGTAACAATGAGCGGCGGCACACAAAATAGAAAAGCGGTTGTTGATAAGTTTTTAAACGAGGATATTGATCTGTTTATTATGACGCTGAAAACCGGAGGAGTCGGGCTAAATCTCACAAAAGCCGATTATGTGTTTATATTCGAGCCTTGGTGGAATGTAGCGGCTGAAAATCAGGCAATTGACAGGGTATACAGAATCGGGCAGAAAAACAGGGTTTTCAGTTACAAACTTATTACAAAAGGCACTATTGAAGAAAAAATCCTTGAACTTCAAAAAATCAAAAAAGACCTCTCAAACATAATCGATTCACAGGCTGAGATTAATTTAGACGAAAAAGATTTGGAATTTATTTTAGGAGAGTAGATGAGAAAAGAGGATATTGTTAAGCTTTTGATGATTTACAACAATGATTTTAGCAGTAAATTTAAAAATTCCCTTAATAAAAAAAAGAAAAAAGAATTGGAAAAAGAGCTTCAAAATATCGATAAAGAGATATTAAAGAAAAATTTATTCAAAAATGAAGAAATAACAAGAGTTTATCAGAATGCTATCTTAAAAAGAAAAATTTTTGAAGAAGATAAAGCAATAATTGA
>JAMOTL010000105.1 GCA_027062285.1 Nautiliaceae bacterium | reverse complement strand
ATTACTCATCCATGATGTGGAAGTATTGGCATCAATTACTGTAATATTTACTTCTGACATAGGAACAGAATAATTTTTATCAATATTAAAATATACTTTAGCAATTCCTTCACCGTTTTCAAAATTTAAAGGACTAATCCATTCCTGAATAGAATTAATCCCGGTATTTAAGGTTTTATTTGTGTTTAATGTCCAAATGGCATTCGAATACCTATCCTCCGTATAAAGACTGATATTGACGTCTTTAGATGAAGATAATTTAGCATCTAAAAACAAGTCAAATGTAGTGTTTAATTTTAACCCGTTAACTTTTGGAGCATGCGATTTATCAATATCGGGAAAACATGTTCCTGTATAATTATTTACGGGATTATTGTCTTTATTATATGCTTTTATTGTATATTTAATAAATGCCGCCATTTTAGGAGTGGTGTAAGTGGTGTTTGATTTTTTTACATCATTGGACATATACACCCAGTTTGAATTTTTAGTCGTGTTATATTCTGCGGTGGTTACAAATTTATAAGGAATAAACATAAGCAAATTTTCTTTTGAAATATCTTCTTGATTAAATATTTTAGTGGCTGCTCTTATTAATCTTTGAGAATCGTTTGTATCATCAGCATCAACAATAGCAAATTCACTGCCGTTTATTTCCGAAACATTTAAAGTAAGGACCCCAGTCTCTGAAAACTTAATTGTAGCATTCACTTCACCATTATTGAATCTATCAGTATTATTGACAATAGTAAATGTACCTGGATGAGGGCAGTTAGCAACCCTTGAGCGGTTTGTGTCATTTATATTGTATACATCAATATTCATCTGCCTCGTTTCATCATCTGTCGGTACATAAAAAGCCGATGTAATATTAATATTACCTACCGATTCATTATAATCGCTCACACCTGTAACATCACTAACCCTTCCGCTGCTTTTATTAAAATTCGCTTCATCAACAGCTTTTATCGTAAGATTAAATTCCTCACCCGCCCTTTTATATTGATTAAGACCAAATACCCTAAATCCGTAAGGTCTAATCGCGAAATTATCGCTGCTCTTGAATTTTCTCAAACATACCTCATTAACTTTATTATTTGGCACACACTCAACATTATTACAAGCATTATAAGGTTTTAAAATATATTTTTCTCCATCGTAATTTGCACACACTTTAAACATTACCGAAACGTTTTTATATGCTTTAGTAATAGTATAAGTAGCCGTTTCAGTTTCCTTATTTGTTGCGTTAAAGTCTCTCCAACCACTAATTTCCAAATTATCCTCATTGGACACAAGAGCATATTTTACAACAATACCTGTTTTTTTTTCGGTAGCATTATTGTCTTTGTTTATAGAAGCTATAGTTAAATTAAATTCTTTACCTACTATTTTTGTAGTTATGTTTCTGTCACTTATGTTATGATCCGTATCCCATGCGTCAAACGGTCCTGTTTTGTATGAATTATTGTTATTCTCAGGTATATCACAATAACTTAATTCGACATTGGAATAACGTCTTCCCTGAGAATCATAATAACTAGCAAAATATTTTAAATTTTCGCTCCCTATAAAATTTGCATCTATATTATATGTTTCAATAGCTAAATAATCATCATATCCTCCACTTTCATAATTTCCAAAATCAGCAGTTGTATTTAACTCGGTGTAAAAAAGTTTCAATATATTTACACTTGGAGCCCATCTCGTTATTTCACCTGTATTGCTACTTTTTGTTTGTGAAACACTGACTTTACCTATAATAGGAATTTTTGCAGTGTATGTAATCGTATTAGAAATACGTGTTCTGTAAGTTTTTTTATTTTCATCAACTACCCTGTAATGTTCAGGTGACCCCATAGAAAACCAACTCGGATTTGTTTCAATTTGAGAAACATTTAAATTTTTTAATTCTTCACCACTGTTATTTATTATCCCCATAGTTCTAGGAAAATTAAAATTCATATTAAAAAAGTTAAAAAAATTGATCCAATTCCCCCCGTTATTTAACGCATAACATAACTGGCACTCACCGTATCCAAATGAATCGGCCGCGTTTTTATCATATGTAAAGTTAAAATTGTTGCCGTTTATCTGTATTTTTCCTTCGGCGGTTATAGCCCCGAACCATTGAGCGGCATTGGAATTATTATTTATCGTAACATCGCCTTTTGCGTACAAAATAATCGGAATATTATTATTTCCTCCACCGTTTCCTAATAAAACCGCATTACCTTCGGTATAAACAAAAACCTTTCCGTTGCATGAAGGATCTCCCGAAAAATTATTGCCTGAAATTGTAAAATCATTTTTCACAAAAATTCTCACGTTTCCGTCAGCACAAATTTTTATATTATTTTTCTTAATATTTAAAGATTTAAAATAATAATCACCCTCTAGCATAAATATTTTTTGATTATTTTTATCAAAAACAACATCACCTAAAAGCATTATTTTTCTGTCATTATCTTCATAAGTCACACTTGGTTCGAAATACACCCGGTTTGTCTGTAAATCATAATTTCCGTATTTTACTTCATCAAATTTAAAAAAGTTATCTTTTATTGTATTGTCATCGTTTTTATCTGTTTCATAAACAGTATAATTTAATTTGTTTTTCGGAGCATCTATAATTTTACAATTATTAAAGCAATTATCACCGCTACATTCACAAGGATTATCATTTTCATCTACACATCTAAAATTTTTATCTGCATTAAAATTATAATTTTTTACCGAAATAGTACAAGAATGATAAACCGTATTGTTTTTACCTTCAATACTTGTATAAGAGGTTAAAGCGCTTGGAAATATCCCACAAGCATAATTGTTTTGGAAAAATTCACTGCATTTTCCAAAGCCGCTGTCATCTATAGATGAGTCCCAATAAAACTTACTACCGTCTCCTATCTTGATATCACCGTTTGATGATATTGCCCCTCTCACATATGTATGACTTCCTAATTCAACATCATCTTCTACATAAATTAAAGCATTAATGGTTGTAAAAGAATTTTCTCCACTTCCTCCACTACTTGTTGTAAAATCACCATTTACAAAAATTCTAAAATTAGCCGGAGGATTATCTCCAAAATCTTTATTAGCTCCTTTACTGTTTATACCAACATTACTTCCAAGGTTAAAACCATCGACAAAATAAACATTTACAACCTGATTCGGATCACTAGCATTTAAAATAGATATATTATCACCACTTCCACCATCATTATTTAAGTTAAATTCTTTTATATGATAATCTCCGCTGTCAACTATCATTTGAAAATTTGAAGAAAAATTAATTTTTTTGGAATAAAATTCAACTTTGTTATTTGAAGTATACGGATGAATTTCTAACCTATTAACCTGCCCAAAGACTATTTCATCAATATAAATTTTATCGGCATATATAGTTACACGATTGTTATCGTTTTCCATATCAAGTTTCTTAATTACTACAGTAGGAGATTTAATAATCACATTATTTTCGACACTGCTTTTTAAATTAAATTCATTTATATTGATTTTTTCTTTTGCTTCCAATGTTGTAGTAAATCTATTACTACCGTTAACATTTATTTTATTTATTTCTATTTTTTTCGGAATTCCCTCAAGAATTAAATTTGTGTCATCATACTCCTTTGTAATAAACTGTCCGATTTGTAAATTATGATTATCTAAATTTTTTATCGTAATTGTATGAAAAACCTCATTAAATTTATTTATTTTTTTATCCCCGTTATAATTCAGTTCAAAATTACAACTCATTATATCATCATCATTTTGAGTTATTTCATCATATTCACTCTCATTTAAATGAGTATTTTTACATTTTAAACTATCCCAGTCATAATGGACATTAACATCTTTATCGGTATCTGCCGGATCATCGTCAATATCTACAGTTTCGGTGTTAAAATCATAATTTATACTCAAACTTCTACCCGTCCTGCCACTGGCTTTTGCAAGCCCGTCCCCGCAATGCAAAGCATTGCCTCCGTTTTGACTTTGTTCTATTTTAGGAGTATTTAAAATACAAGAGGGAGAATTCTTTATACATCCACTACCATCAGCATCAATTTCACTATCCGGTAATCTAGTTTGCAAAACATTACTGAAAACACCACAAACAGGTTGAACATCCCCTAACAATAAATTTATAAAAAATATAATAAAAATTATCTTTCTCATATCTACCCTTTTTTAATCTATTTTTAATTTTATCACTTTTTTTTCATTTTTCAAAATTTGATACACTTACAAAAAAGGTTTTTGGTGGTCTGTTACATAGAAAAAAAAGCGTTTTCTTATCCTATAACACAATATATCATCGACAAATTTTCCCCTGAAATTGTACCTATCACCCATTATAAAGACATCTTTAACCGTTCCCATCAAAATTTCAACCGGCAAAAAAACCAAAACACATTTATTCTGGCCGTAAAAGATGATGTTTCCTTTTATAAAGGAAGTAAGTTCTGTAATTCCAGAGGATTTGAAAATTTCTACTATTCAACACAGATTTTGGGATGTCTTTACAACTGCGAATACTGCTACATCGGAGGAATGTATCCCTGCGGCTATCCTGTTATTTTCGTAAATGAAGATGATTTTTTAAATGAAGCGGAGAGATTAAAAAACGCTTATATACCCATAAGCTACGAAACGGATCTATTGGCGTTTGAGGGAATCTATCCTTTTCATAAAAAATGGATAGACTTGGCAAGAAAAAGACCCGATTTACTTATAGAAAGCCGAACAAAATCAGCAAACGTCGATAAACTTCCCGATAATCCGCCGCCAAATCTTCTACTCGGATTTTCGCTCTCACCAATTGAAATAAATAAATTTGAAAAAAAAGCCCCTCCACTTGAAAAACGTATAAAAGCCCTCAAACTTGCCATGAAAAAAGGATACAACATAGAAATAGCAATAGACCCTATAATAAAAACGGATAATTTTAAAGAGATTTATAAAAATTTTATTGAATATTTAAAAAATGAAATTGATTTAAGTAAAATAAATATTGAAATAGGCGCTTTTAGAATGAATAAAGATTTTTTAAAACGCCTTCGCAAAATTCACTTAAGCGAAATCACCTGGTATCCTTACGAAATAAAAGACAAAGAAGCAAGATATAAAGATGAAAAAGAGATTATTGAATATGTTAAAGGTTTAACATGAAAATAATACTCACAGGAGCTAGCAGCGGGATCGGGGCTGCTATAAAAGAGGAACTCAAAAACTACGAAATAATCGAAATTTGTAGAAACTGTGAAACAAAAGTAGATTTAAACGATATTGAGATAGTAAAAAATCTTAAATTCAAAGATGTCTGCGGAATAATCCACAATGCGGGGGTCGGATATTTTGGACCGTTCGAAGATATTAAAATAGAAAAAATTCAAGAGATGATAAACGTAAATTTCCTCTCCCCCATGATACTTACAAAAAACCATTTAAAAGATATTAAAAAAAACAGAGGCTTCATAATCAATATCTCATCCACCTCAGCAATCCATCCCGCGCGTCATGGAGTCGTATACGCAGCCACAAAAGCCGCTCTTAGACATTTCGGAACTTCACTTTTTGAAGAAGTGAGAAAAAGCGGAGTCAAAGTATGTACTATAATTCCCGATTTGACACTCACAAACTTTCATAAACACAGCTATTTTAGACCCTCATCCGATGAACTTTCTCATCTAAGACCAAAAGACATCGCTAAAATTGTAAATGAAATTTTAAACGCTCCAAGGCATTTAGTTTTACAAGAAATTGTCATAAAACCTCAATTTTTTAAACTTGAAAAAAATTAACCGAGCCAGATTTCGGCCTTTTTTCTAAGCTCTTCAGGATTATCGGAAGCAAAAAGTTTTATTGAAGAATTCTCTTTCTCAGTAATAGAAAAATCGTTTTTCAGCATCGAAACGATTGCCTGACCAGAGTGTATCAGTTTTGCGTTTTTAAAATGTTTTTTAAAGGATTTTTCCAAAAAAGGATAATGGGTACAGCCTAAAATAATAATATCGATTTTATCTTTGTTAATATTTCCAAAATAAAGATTAAACACCTCATCGACGATTTTACCCTCCGTAATCCCTTCCTCAACCAAAGGCACAAAAAGAGGGGTAGGTATAGAAATTATGTTTTTAAATCCTTTTTCGTGTAGTAGAGTCTGATATTTATTTGAAGCGATTGTTCTTCTTGTTCCCACAAGAAGTATATTCGAATCTTTTTTTTCACCATCAAGAGCTTTTACACCCGCTTCAATAACTCCCACCACAGGAAAAGATGCTTCACGTCTAAGATCTTCAATAGCCACAGAACTTGCCGAATTACAGGCGACGACTAAAAAATCGATATCGAAATTTTTTAAAAATTCAAGAGCTTCAAGGGAATACCTTATTATTGTAGATTCGTTTTTGTTACCGTAAGGAACTCGGGCCGTATCGCCAAAATATATAATTTCATCAAAAAGCCTTGATTTTAAAATCTCTTTAGCGACACTAAGCCCACCTATACCGCTGTCAAATATTCCGCATCTATTCATTAATAATGCTTAAAAATTCCTTATTATTTTTAGTTTTTAACATTTTCGAATAGATAAGTTTTAACGCTTCGACCTCATCCATTTCACTTATAATATTTCTAATCAAATATACTTTTGCCAATTCTTCAGGCGTTAATAAAAGCTCTTCTTTTCTTGTTCCGGATTTAAGCAGGTCAATTGCCGGATAAATTCTTCTATCCGCTATTCTTCTGCTTAATACCGCTTCCATATTACCCGTACCTTTGAACTCTTCAAAAATAACTTCATCCATTTTACTTCCGGTATCGATTAAAGCAGTAGCGATTATCGTTAAACTTCCGCCCTCTTCTATGTTTCTGGCAGCTCCGAAAAATCTTTTCGGTTTATGTAAAGCGTTTGCGTCAACCCCACCGCTTAGTACTTTACCGCTTGCCGGAGTTACAGTATTGTAAGCACGCGCAAGTCTTGTGATGGAATCAAGTAAAATCACAACATCTTTACCCATTTCCACCATTCTTTTGGCTTTTTCTATTACAAGTTCCGCCACTCTTACGTGATTTTGAGCCGGTTTATCAAATGTAGAAGAATATACTTCTCCCTTTACGCTTCGTTGCATGTCCGTAACTTCTTCGGGTCTCTCATCAACCAAAAGCACCATCAATTCAACTTCAGGATGATTTTTGGTAATTCCATGGGCAATTTCTTTTAAAAACACGGTTTTTCCGCTTCTTGGAGGAGCAACTATCAGTCCTCTTTGGCCTTTTCCGATAGGAGCGAATAAATCAAGCACTCTTCCTGTGAGTTTGCTCGGTTCATATTCGAGTTTTAGTTTCTCCTGAGGATAAAGAGGTGTTAAGTTATCAAAAAGAGGTCTTTTTTTCGCTTCTTCAGGCGGAAGATAATTTACCGCTTCTATTTTAAGTAGAGCATAATATTTTTCCTGGTCTTTTGGAGGTCTTACCTGCCCTGTTACGATATCACCCGTCCTTAGCGCAAATCTTCTGATTTGAGTTTGTGACACATATACGTCGTTTACTGAGTTTTCAAAGTTTCCTCCGATACTTCTTAAAAATCCGTATCCATCAGGCATAATTTCCAAAATACCGGTAAATAACAAATAGCCTCCCTGTTGTACCTGAGCTTTTAGAATTTCAAACATCAAATCCTGACGTTTGTATTCCTGAGGGTTTTCAACTCCTAATTTTTTTGCTATTTCAATAAGCTCGTCTGTCGGCATTTTACGAAGATCTTCAATAGTATAACCTTCAACCGGAATATGAGTTCTTTGTTTTTTATCTTCTTTTTTTTCAGATTTTTTTTCAGTTTGAACTACTGCGTTTTGAGTTTCTTCTTTTTGGGTCTCTTCCTGAGAATTATTTTGAGCAGTATTGTTTTTTTCTTTTTCCATATGATTTTATCCTTTGCGAAGTTTGGAGTGTAAGAAGTTTTTTTGCGATTTTAGTTAAATAAATTTTTTTTGTCAAGATTTGTTAAAATTTCATAAAAAAGGTAAAAATGGAAAAAATCACAAGTGATACAAATGAAAGACTCGATAAATTTCTATCAAAAAAGCTTAATGTTTCCAGAAATCAGGTAGAACAACTCATAAAAAAAGGCCACGTTAAAATAAATCAAAAAGAAGCGAAAAAAGGAGGGATTAAACTAATTCCCGGCGACATTATTGAAATAAATTATCCAAAACCTGAAAAAAAAGAGACAAAAAAAGCCGAGTTTGACGTACCTATTCTTTATGAAGATGAAGATCTGCTTGTTATTAACAAACCTCCGGGAGTCGTAGTCCATCCGGCACCAAGCTATAAAGAAGCCACTCTTGTGGATTGGCTAAAACAAAAAGGTTATTCTCTCTCAACTCTTGCTGGAGAAGAAAGGTTCGGTATAGTCCACAGAATAGATAAAGAAACCAGCGGAGCTTTGGTAATTGCCAAAAACAACAAAACCCATGAATTTTTAAGCAATCAGTTAAAAGACAAATCAATGGGAAGATATTATCTTATGCTTCTAAACGAACCTTTAAAAGAAACGAAATGTGTAGAGGCGCCTATCGGCAGAAACCCTAAAAACAGACTGAAAATGGGAATAGTAAAAGGAGGAAAAGAGGCAAAAACCCTGTTCGTGCCTATTTACAAAAACCTCTCAGCAGCAAAACTTTATACCGGAAGAACCCACCAGATAAGAGTTCATTTGGGAAAGCTCGGGAGATATATCTTGGGGGATGAAACATACGGCAAAAAGAATCAAAACATACCAAGAGTAATGCTTCACGCACGTGAAATCTATTTCACTCATCCAAACGGCAAAAAACTTAGTATAATAGCACCACTGTTTGACGACTTCGTTAAATTAATTCCAAAAGGATTCGAAAATGAAAAAATTAATAATCTCAGTGATATTTTTATTCCTTATAACAGGATGTGCGACTAATTTTAACAAACCGGCACCGAAATCAAATCCTAATTTACCTACGGTAAAAGAATTTAAAGCTTATCCCGACAGAAATGCAATGGCGCTTTTTTGGAAACCGGTACCAAGTATGAGCGGATATTACATTCAAAGATATTATCCCAAAAAACACAAATGGATTCAAATAGCTACAATCAACGACCCTTTTAAATCAATATATGTCGATACTAAACTAAAACCGAATACGATATATAAATACAGGATAGCTACATTCGATAAAACAGGTACCCCTTCACTTGCCGTAGAAACAGCACAAAAAACATTACCGAAACTTTCTCCCGTAATACCGCTTGAATCAAAACCTCTTAAAAAAGGAACGGTTAAAATAATTTTCAGACCTCATCAAAACGAGAGAGTGAAAAAATATATAGTAGAAAGATTTAATGATGAAAAAGCAAAATGGGAAAAGATTGATACATTAAAACCAAGACTAAATGTAGAATACATCGACTCAGGCCTAAAAGACGGGAAAATATATAAATACAGAATCATTGCTGTCAGTTTTGATGATATTAAATCATATCCTTCAAATCCTATCGTAGTATCGACATACCCGAAACCACCTGTGGTTTTAAATGTTAAAGCAAGTGTAGATTTAGCAAAACAGATAAAAATCACCTGGTCGCCGGTAGATGGAGCCGTTTATTACAAAATCTACAGAAGTGATAGTGCTAGCGGACCTTTTAGTTTTTATGCTAAAACAAAAAACACATATTTTATTGACAAAATCAACAAAGACGGAGTTACAAAATATTATAAAGTTACAGCCGTTTCAAAACACGGTACGGAATCACTGCTTGATGAAAGCCCGGTGGTAATGGGCCAAACTCTGCCAGCACCCGCTATTCCTATAGTATCTACCAATATAAACGGAAATACAATTGAGTTTATTTTCACGTCTCCTGATAATAGAGCGGCAAAATATCTTATTGTAAAAGTAGAACACGAAGGACTTTTTAAGAAAAAAGAATCAAAATTCGTAACAAACAAAAATAATTTCCGTGATACAATTAACCCTAAAAAAAATTATACTTATTACATTTACGAAGTGGATAAATACGGACTTATTTCAAAAAAACCGGCTAAAGTTGAAGTGGGAGATTAATAGATGCCTCATATTGTAGTTGATAATTTAATAGATGTAAAATATCCTCAAAAAGTAAACGATGTAGAGTTTTTATTTAAAGCGGACGAGCTCATAGGAGTTAAAACTCCTAACGGAAAGTTTTTACTAAAAGTTTTAAAAAAAGAAGACGAAAATTATTTAGTAAAATACGACAAAATAACTAGACCTATTATCAGTGAAATCAAAAAAGCGTATGAAGCATTTATAAAACTACACGAAGCAAACGTAATTTTTGAAAACATAAAAGGAATTAAAGAAAAACTGCCCAATAAAAATCTTTTAAATATAGAGGATGATTTAAGCAACATCGACATAGTGGAAGTCGGATTCGGTAGCGGCAGACATCTTATACATTTGGCAAAAGAAAACCCTAATAAAATTATTCTTGGAATAGAAATTCATAAACCTTCAATCGAACAGGTATTAAAAAGATTGGAACACGAAAAAATAACAAACGTAAGAGTCCTAAATCACGACGCAAGAATCATCCTCAGTAAAATTCCGTCAAACAAACTGAGCGCAATATACGTTCATTTTCCGGTACCTTGGGATAAAAAACCTCACAGACGCGTGATAAATAAAGACTTTATCAAGGAATCTCAGAGAACTTTAAAAAAAGAAGGCTTTTTACATTTAAGAACTGATAGTGATAACTATTTTAATTATTCTTTAAACGAATTTTTAGGATTTGATAAAATAGATTTAAAAGTGAAAAAAAACATGCCTTATATTGTTTCGAGTAAATATGAAGACAGATGGAAAAAACTCAATAAAGACATATACGATATCTATATGATAAATCATGAAATTTCGCCTGAACTTAAAGAAAATTTTGATTTTAGTTTTGAAAAAAAACTTGAAAATTTAGATTTTACACCGAAAATTTATGATAATTTCGTCATACATATTGAAAAAGTTTTTAAAATTGACGATACAAAAGAACTTATAAGAGCAACTATCGGAAATTTCAATAGACCAGAACACATTTATATATTAAATGATGAAAAACCGGTATATTTTAAAAAACCGGCACCGATAAAAGAGAACTATTTAGCTCATCTCGAACTAAAAAGGCTTTTTAATGGCGTTAGTTAAAGCAAACAATCTGAAAATTGCTTATAACTCGCAATACATTATAAAAGATTCTAATTTTTCAATAGAAGAAGGGGATTTCGTATTTTTAACAGGAATAAGCGGTAGCGGCAAAACGTCTCTTATAAAATCATTTTACGGAGAAGTAAGACCCGAGGGTGAGCTTTATATCGGACCTTTTAATATGGCTAAAATAAAAAGAGGTTCTCTTGCTAAGCTTAGAAAAAGGCTTGGAATTGTATTTCAGGATTATAAACTCATACCTGAATGGAATATTTTAAGAAACGTTATGCTGCCTCTTTTTATAATGGGATATGATAAAAACGAATCTGAAAAAAAAGCAATGGAACTTTTGAAAAAAGTAAAACTCTCTCACAAATTAGATAAATTTCCGGCAGAACTTAGCGGCGGAGAGCAACAAAGAGCAGCAATTGCCAGAGCTATTATCCATAAGCCTGCTATGATTTTAGCAGACGAACCTATAAGCGGTCTTGATGAATATTCGGCATCTCTTGTTATGGATTTATTTATTATGGCAAATAAAATGGGTATAACAGTTTTAATAGCATCACATTCACTACCACAGGAATTCAACGTCCAATATAAACATCTACATATCGAAAAAGGTAGGGTTTATGAATTATCTTAAAAGTCATATAACACTTATTCTAGCACTTATATCTATTCTTTTGAGTATATTTTTATTCAGGGTTTTTAATCAGATTTTGGAACTTTATGAAAAAAGTATTGTAAATAACTATTCTATCGTAGTGGTATCAAGTTCTAAAATAGAGAGTCTAAATATGAAAGAAATTTCATCAATAGAAGAAATTGATATTCAAAAACAGATAAAAAGTCTTCAAAAAAAATATAAAAATATTGATTTTAATAAAATTACCCTACCCTATTTTTACAAACTGAAACTAAACTCTCTTCCCACTCCAAAAGAGTTAAACAGACTAAAAGAAAAACTAAAACAAGAACCCTATATAAAAAGAGTGCTTACACATTCAAACACCCAAACCAAAATCTACAATCTTTTAATGCTTTTAAAAATTATTACTAAAACATTTATGGTAATTACCGGAGTACTCGGATTTTTACTTATCATAAAACAGCTTGAGGTATGGAAACTCTCACACAGTGAGAGAATGTACATTATGGAGCTTTTCGGAGCGCCTTTTTGGCTAAAAGGAGCGGCACTTTTTAAAATAGCATTTGTAGATTCTTTTATTGCGATTATCTCTACAATGGGGATTATTTATTTAATAACCAATTCCGCACTTTATCAAAACATTATAAGTGAGCTTAATATAAATTTTCAAATAGATTATTTTAAAGAGTTTATGATTTTATTTGTCGTCTCTTTTACTATATCGTTAATATCTTCTATTTTGGTGGTGATGTCTAAAAAATGAGAGGATTAATATTTATTTTAATAACCGCTATGCTTTTAAGCGGTGCAAACATAAAAAAAGAACTTTATAAAACAAAAATCGTTATTTCTAAAATGAATGAAAAAATGGATCGCTTAGCGCGTGAAATTTCTAAAAAACAAAAAAATATCAACAACCTCCAATACAAAATAAACAAACTCTCAAAAGATATAAAAATATTACAAACAGAACTTAAAAACTCAAATCAAACGATAAACGAACTAAAAGATTTACAAAGAGGACATCAAAAGCAATTAGAAGAGATTCAAAATGAAATAAACGATTTTTTATCTACGAATTATTATTTAAATTCCCAGGAAATAGACAATATAAACGACTTAATATACAATGAAATTACTAAAAAAGCACTGGAAGAATATTCTAAAAAAATAGAAAAACTTATTAACAAAAAAAATTCCTTACAAAAAGAGATTATTTCAACCAACAAAAAAATAGAAGAAATAATAAACAGACAAAAGCTCCTACAAGCCAAAAAAAACGAGCTTAAAAAAACCATGGAAAAACAGAAAAAAGAGATAGCAAAACTTAAAGCCCAAAAAAGAGAGTATAAAAAAAGATTAACAGCTATGATTAACAGGCAAAAAACCCTTCAAGATAAACTCGCAAAACTAGCTATCATTAAAAAAAGAAATGAAAAAAAATACACTCCTTCCACTTTTGTATATAAAGGAATGAGAACCACGGCGCCTGTTAGAGGAAAAGTTATTAAAAAATTTGGAAGCTATATCGATCCGATATACAAAATAAAAGTCTATAACGACTCTATCACTATTAAACCTTATCAAAAAAACGCGACTATTAGAAGTATTATGAGTGGAAGAGTAGTATATATAGGAGAAAATGGCGGTAAAAAGATAATCGTAATCAAACACAAAGGAAACATTTTCAGTATTTATGCAAATCTTTCAAAAATTTCTCCGTTAATAAAAAAAGGCTCCTATGTAAAAAGAGGCCAAATAATAGCTAGAGTCGAAGATACTCTTGAATTTGAAGTAACTTACAAAGAAAAACCTATAAACCCTCTAAAAGTGATTTCTATCAAATAATTTTGGTAAAATACCATTTTAAAAAGGGCTTTTATGAAAAGAAAAGAAAATAGGATTTTAATCAAATTTTCAGGTGAAGCACTTGCCGGTGAAAACGGTTTTGGAATTGACACTAAAACTTTAAAATATTTAGCTGACGAAATAAAATCGGTCGTAGATGCCGGATACGAAGTGGCTGTGGTAATTGGTGGAGGTAACTTCATAAGAGGAGTAAGCGCAGCTAAAGACGGTATAATAAAAAGAACTTCTGGTGATTATATGGGAATGCTGGCAACCGTTATAAATGCCGTAGCCATGCAAGAAGCTCTTGAAAACGACGGTCTTCAAGTACGAGTTCAAAGCGCTATAAAAATGGAAGAAATTGCCGAAAACTTTATCGTAAGACGTGCTATCAGACATCTTGAAAAAGGAAGAGTCGTAATATTCGCTGCAGGTACCGGAAATCCGTTTTTTACAACTGATACGGCTGGAGTTCTTAGAGCCAGTGAAATCGGAGCCAGCAAAATAATCAAAGCAACAAAAGTAGACGGAATTTACGATAAAGACCCGAACAAATATCCGGATGCCAAACTTTTAAAAGAATTATCATATGAAGAAGCCCTAAAAGACAATATCAGAGTCATGGACGATACGGCAATTGCTCTAGCAAGAGAAAACAAACTACCTATTATCGTATGTAACATGTTTAAAAAAGGAAATCTTTTAAAAATACTTAAAAATGACCCTGATGCCAAATATTCAATCGTAAAGGAGAAATAATGAGAATTGAACAAGTAAACGCAAAAGCTCTTGAGAGAGTAAATTATGACAGATATCTATTAAGCCAAGCGGTAGCAAAAAGAGTAAACGAACTTCTAAACGGAGCAAAACCTCTTATAGATTTACCTAAAAAAAATATGCAACTAACTGAAATAGCTATTATGGAAATTGCAGAAGGTTTAATTAAGGTTAAAGAAATTTGAAAAACGATTTTTTAGAACTTATTCAAAAAATAAAAAATATTCATTCGATTAAAGAGGCTTCCTCTTTACTTTTATCCCGCACCAATACCCCTAAAATTAAAAAAGCTCTTAATTTTGCCATAAAAGCACATGAAGGACAAAAAAGAAAAAGCGGGGAAGATTATGTCGTTCATCCGATTTTAGTAGCGACTATTACTAGTTATTTCAATGACAATGAAGACGTAATTACCGCTGCGATTTTACATGACGTGGTGGAAGATACCCCTTATACTATTTACTATATAAAAGATGAATTCGGTGAAGAAGTGGCAAATCTTGTAGAAGGTTTGACAAAAATTGTAGAAATTAGAGACAACTCTTTAATTCCTTCACATTCAAACGAAAAACTTGCAAAATCGGCACTGACTTTTAGAAAAATGCTGTTAAGTTCTATTAAAGATATTAGAGTTTTAGTAATTAAACTGTGTGACAGATTGCACAATATGCTAACTCTCGACGCCCTGCCGTCGCATAAACAAAAAAGAATAGCCGAAGAGACGCTAGTGGTATATGCTCCCATAGCACACAGACTCGGAATCGCCACAATAAAAAACCTTTTAGAAGATTTGGCATTTAAATATCTTTTACCGGAAGAATATAAAAAAATAGATGAATATATTCAAAAAAACAAAGAAAAATTTCACCTAAAATTAAACTCTTTTATCCAGGAAATAGACAAACTGATGTTAAAAAACGGATTTAAAGAGAGCGAATTTGAAATAAAAAGCAGAATAAAACATTATTATTCTATTTTTCTTAAAATGCAACGAAAAGGTATCTCAATTGAAGAAGTCCTGGATTTGCTGGCAGTCAGGGTTATAGTATCAAAACCTCTTGATTGTTACAAAACTCTTGGAATAATTCACCTGAATTTCAGACCGCTTATATCGAGATTTAAGGATTATATAGCAATACCTAAAGAAAACGGATATCAGACTATTCATACGACCGTATATGATAAAAATTCAATTATTGAAGTTCAAATCAGAACGTTTGATATGGATAAAAACGCCGAATTCGGAATAGCGGCACACTGGAAATATAAACTTGACTC
>JAMOTL010000104.1 GCA_027062285.1 Nautiliaceae bacterium | reverse complement strand
ATATTGAAAAACAAAAAGCACAGATTGATAAAATGAAAGAGATGCTAAGCGTAAAAATTCCAGAAGATTTTGAATACAAAGGAATTCCGGGACTTAGCCGTGAAGTTGTTGAAAAACTTGAAAAAGTGAGACCTAAAACTCTGTTTCAGGCAAGTGAAATCAGCGGGGTGACCCCTGCGGCTATTGATATTATTCATATGTATATAAAAATGAGAGAAAAAAAGTCTTAATTTGGGAACTGACTAAATACGCTCAACAAGAGAGCAAATTTTTAAACATGTCCTAAAAGCTAAAAAGTGCAAACCGTTACACTTTAGGTGCACTTTTTTAACGCTTTTATTACATTAAAATTTACAATTGTTTTACTTTATTTAGTCAGTGCCTTAATTTGTTATAATAGTCCAAAAAAGGAAATTAATGATTAAGTATTGTTATGTTTATACCGGAGATAAAAATAAAGAAGATAGATTAAAAAGAATAGACAAAGCTATTGAAAGAGTAAAAGAGCTTAATGAAGAAGTGATTTTTGCTGTAAACGATTTACAAAGTATTGCTTATTTAAAAGAAAAGGGTTATAAATCGCTTAATATTGACGCGCTTGAAGATTTGTTTAATTTAATGTCGCCTGATGACGGGGTACTTTTATGTACTCCGGAAGATACTACGTATGTCAAAGCCAGTTTTAGAGATGTAAAGGAGATATGTAATGAATGAAGAAAATAAAAACGAAAAAAAACCTTTTAATTTCTGGCTGTTTATGGGAGGGATTTTTATAGGACTTTTAATACTTACTTCTATTGTGCTTGGGATACCTTATCTTTTAATGAAGTAATATCAAAATAAAATCTGCTTCCTTTTCCTTTTTTGCTTTCTATTTGAAGAGTGGTCCCGTGAAGTTTTAAAATATGTTCCACTATCGTTAACCCTAATCCCAATGAATTATCCCAGTCGTTTTTCGCCACTCTGTAAAATTTTTCTTTAATCATTTCAATGTCTTTTTCTTCTATTCCCTGGCCTTTATCGATAACTTCAACTATGCTGCCGATTTTTACGGTAATTTCTTTTTTTGAATATTTCAAAGCGTTTGAGATGAGATTTTGTAATACTATTTCAAAGAGATTTTTATCTGCGTAAATTAATGTTTTTTCAGCTTTTAAAACAATTCTTTCCTCGTCTATGCTTTCAATTAGATTTTTTGCGCATTCATCAACTCTGAAGACGCTGAATTTTGGTTTGAGTTTTTTATTTTCAAGTTTGGTTATTAAATAGAGTCTATCAAGCAGTTCTGATAACCGTTTTGTGTTTTTTTGAATTTTTTTTAAGAATTTCATTTTGGTTTTTTCGTCTAAATTTGTATGAATTATAGTTTCGATATATCCGTTGATAATAGAAATAGGGTTTTTGAATTCATGAGATATAGCTGAAATTACTTCATCTTTAAAGGAGTTTGTAATTTTTAATTTTTTATTCTCTTTTTTTAATCTTTTATTTTCTTTTCTTAAATCTTCAAGCTCTTTTAATTCTTCTTTAAATAAAAAATTTTTAAGCATTTTTTTCATTTTAACCTATATCCTATTCCTCTTATCGATTCAAGCAGATTTGTTTTATGATTTAATCTGCTGATAGCAACATTTACGCTTTTTTCGCCTATTTCCAAAATATCGGCTATTTGACTTTTTGGAATAATATTGTTTGGATTTTCAAAAAAAACTTTTAGAAGTGTAAATTCGTTATTGGTTAGAGGTATTTCTATACCCTCAATTGTCAAGGTATGGTTGTTTATATCGAGCTTTGCGTTTTTATAAGTGATAATATCATGGAATTTTCTGTTTCTTTTTAATACGGCTTTTACTCTGGCAATCAGTTCTTTTATGTTAAAAGGCTTTGTAATATAATCATCGCAGCCTGCTTCAAAGCCCTCTAAAATATTTTCTTCGCTGTTTTTTGCCGTTAAAAAAATTACCGGTATTTCATAGCCTTTTTCTCTTATTTCTTTTACGAGTCTGCTTCCTTCCATAAACGGAAGATTTCTATCTACTATAAGTAAATCGGGTGATTCTTCTTCTAAAAAGTCTTTTATTTTTTTAGGGGTTAAAAACCCTACCACGTCGTATCCCTCTTTTTGCAGATTAAATTCAAGAAGTTCTAGTAAATCTTCTTCGTCTTCGATTATGGCTATTAACATAATTCTCCTTTAAATATCGATACCTTCTTTGGCAAAGAGCATATATTTTGCTATGGTTTTTACGCTGTCACTGATTCTTTCAAGTTTTTTTGCGATATTTAACGTTTTTAAAATCATATCTATATTTTCTTCTTCTTTCATTTGAAGTACGAGTTCTTTATATATTTCATCGGCGATTTTTTCATAACTTATAATTGTAGAGTAGGCATCTTCAATATTATCGCTTTTGATTGAAAGTTTCAAAGTGGTAATAGAGCTTAATGCGTTTTGATAAAGTGCGTCTATTTTTTCATTTTCAAAATTATATTTTTTTATAAACGCTTTTACCGATTTTTTAATTTTAGCTAAAAAGGATGTTATTTTCAGATATGCTACGGCGAGTCTTAAAAATTCTCCCTGAGGATGATAAAGAGCTAAAACCTTTATGATTTCATTGTCAAACTCTTTTAAGTCTATTAAAAAAAATTCATCCGTTAAATCTTTTTTTTGTAAAGATTCCTCAATTGCGCTTACATATAAATAAAACTTTTCGTTTAATTCGTTTAGTTTTTTTTCTATAAGCATTATTGTTCCTTTTTTCGTTAATTATATCATAGAGGCTTTTTTAGGATTGTTATTGAATTGTTATTTTTCTTTTTTATAATTTTGCCAACAAAACAAAAAGGAGAGATATGAAAAAAATAATAGCCTCAATTGCGATGGCAGCGGTCAGTTCTTTTGCCTGGAGTATTAACGGAACCGGTGCGTCTTTTCCGTATCCTGTTTATAAACAATGGATAAAAGGGTATTATCAGGAAACAAATAATAAAGTAAATTATACACCTACCGGAAGCGGAACGGGTATAAAAGAAGTGGCTTTAAAACATGTTGATTTTGGAGGAACCGATAAACCTTTAAGTCCAAGAACTCTTAAAAAAGCCAAACTTTACCAATTTCCTACAGTAGTGGGCGGTATTGTATTAAGTTACAACATTCCAGGAGTTAAAAATCTTAAACTAAGCGAAGCCGCTGTTGAGGGAATTGTTTTAGGGACGATAGAATATTGGGACAATCCGATTATCGTAAAATATAATC
>JAMOTL010000103.1 GCA_027062285.1 Nautiliaceae bacterium | reverse complement strand
AATTCTTTACTTAAAAGAAGGATATAGGTATATAAGTAAATAAACTCAAATATAACATATATATAGATATTACTTTTTGGTCTAAATATAAAATTTGATATACTTAGATAAATAGTTACAAGGAGTATTTGATGGGAAGTTTAAGTATATTTATTAAAATTGATGAAAATAAGGAAAAAGAAATTGCAAAACTTGCTTTTTTTTTAAAAAATAGAAAAAAAGCAGAAGCATTCAAAGAAGCATTATTAATTGCGTCGCAAAACGAAAATTTTATAAAGAAATATGTAAATCCAATTTTTGAAGAAGATTTTAAAAAGGTTGCTGATGAAATTTTAAAAAACGAAAAGGAGGAAAAATGAAAAAGATTTTATTTTCAATATCTGCAACTGTATTATTAATTTTTACAGGATGTATGAACGCAACCAATCTTTCATCACAGGAAATAAAAAGTAAACATTTGACTCCAAGAGATATAATTAATTCAAATAAAAACGCATATAAAATTTTTGACGATAGTGAGGAAGCGACATTGTTTGCTACGATGGGGACTCGAGCAGCAAATAAAATAACAATTTCTGGGGTTGAAAGAGCAGTAGAAGATTTATCAAGTTATTGTGAAACAATTGGTGGTAAATGGAAATATGGTAAAAGATTTATTAATCTTGTAAAAAAGTTTGGAACAACAAACCCGCTTTTATACTTAAAAGTATTAAAAAACAAGAATATAAATGTTTCAGGGATTGGAAAGTGTATAGCACCAGATGGAAAAGGTTTTCATCTGTATGAGCTTGGATTGTATGATGTAAGAATGAAAAATCTTGCAAAGGGTTTTGGTGGTGGAACTGTTTATTATTGGCATAGATATTTTAAAATAGAATATGATATTCTTAATTCTCCAAAATTTGATTATGTTTTGAGTTCTTATAAACCATTTTTAGAAAATTACAAGAATAAAAATATTGATAAAATCGTTCAAGACTACGATAAAATTAAAAATAGAGGAAGAGATAACTATTTTCTTATTACAACTTATCCAATATGTAAATATCTTGGAGGAACTGAATATATAGCTACTGATGCTGGAACAAATATGAAAAAAATGACAATGAAAGATTATTTATTTAAAATGTATGACGAAGAGCTTAAAAAATATGGGCAAGACAATAATTTATCAACGGAAATATATGGTGAATTAACTATGTTCCCTGTATCAAAAAAAGGTTATATCTGGTGTGAAAATAAACAAAACCCAGATAAACAATTTATGCTTATATGGAATGCTGAAAATGGATATTTTAATGCAGTAAAAGATATTAATTATAAATTAATAAATAATCTAAATATTGAAAATGCAAATTACAATAAACAAATATCTGAAAAAAATAAAATATCTAACACTCTTACTATATTATCAAAACCTTCTGTAAAACTTGATGATAAAAATGTCTTAAATATTGCTAAAGCTGTAATGTTAAATAAAAGGGATTTAACAGTAGATACTGCTTGGGTTAAATATAAAGGTTTTTATATTCCAAACATTGACGGTAGAACAAAAGTTATTATTGAAAGAATTTATAATAATGAAAAATATTTTTATAATTTTGAGGTATTTAATAATCGACTAAAATTTACAGGAAAAACTTTACAAGGAATTACTCAAGCTGAAAAAAATAGATTTAATTTTGAGAATGCAAAAAAAGAATGCAAACTTAATGGAAGTTACTTGCAAATTATAAATGGATTAAAACTTTATTGTAAATATGATAATGGTATTTATAAATTTTTTATTTTTAATTACAAAAACAATCTTTTGGATGTATTTTAAATATTTCCCTCGCTCTGATGACTGCAAGCACAAGGCTTGCAGGGTGGCACGGGGTCGCCACGCAACTTACCTGCCCTTTACGCAACTTTATCCAAGCCCCGTGCCACTTACTTAAGAAATAATTAACTGATATGGTTTTTAGAATAAATTATTAAAAATTATCATCTTTCGGAAGAATTTATAGTTTAATTTAATTAAGAATATCAATGAGCGGTGCGGGGCTTGCGAAAAGTTGCAACAGGGCGAAAAACTCCCTTAACTTCCCCGCACCGCCCCCAGCAGCTTGACTGCTGGGTCGCCACTTAAAAAAGTTACTTGGCAAGTAATAAAAAAATAAGCTCTCTTAAGAAGTAGATAAATTGTCCACAGTATCTAAGCATAAATTGTAACAATATCTACCCAATGAACATAAACTGCCAATACAATCATTAAGATAGAAATCGTATATATCTTGATGATAAAGATTATCAATGCTAATTTTACAAACTTTTAAATTTAAAACTTGTAAATTTTTAATTATAAAATATCAACTTGATGAGTTTATATACAAAAACTTATCAGCTTTTATATTATAACTTATCTTCGTCTTTAAACTAATGTTTTTATAGATATATCTTATCTAAATATTGACAAATAATTGGTATTTATATATACTTACATATATACATATATACACATATGCTTATGAACTTTTAATAAGGTTTAAAAATGATAAAAAAACTAGACCAGTTTTATACACCGCAAAAAACCGCTGAGTTTTGTATTGAAAAAACCCTCCAGCATATTCCTGTAAAGGATTTTATTTTTATAGAGCCAAGTGCAGGGGAGGGAGTGTTTGTAGAGCTTCTTGAAAAAAGAAATTACGAAGTGAAGTGTTTTGATATTGACCCTAAATGCGATTGTGAGAAAAAAGATTTTTTAAAACATCTTGAAAAAGAAAATAAATTTTCAGTAGCCATAGGAAACCCGCCTTTTGGAAAAAAAGGCAAAAAAGCAATAGAATTCATAAACCACGCTCTTGAGATTTACGATATGGTGGCTTTTATAGTTCCAAAGACACTTAGCTATTCATATCAGGCACAAAAAAATATAAAAGGTAAACTGATTTTCCAAGAAAAATTACCTGAAGATAAATTTATAAAAGATGGTAAAGAAGTAAAAATTCCAAGCTATTTTCAAATATGGGTAAACGAAGAAGATAAAAGATTTGCGAAGTATAAAAATTTAAGGCTTCCAAAACCTCAAACGGAACACGAAGAGCTTGAGATAAAGATTTATAACAAAACAGAAGGTGCTAAAAAGTGGCTTTGGTGGGATTGGGATATAGCGGTAAAACGTAACTCGAAAAAGGGCATATTCATTACTGACAAAAATGAGATAACTGACGAATGTCATTGGATTTTGATTAAGGGTCTTACAGAGGAAGCAAAAGAAATTTTAAAAAGAATTGATTGGAAAAAAGGCAATGATACAAAGCTTACCGCAGGGATTGGAAAAGC
>JAMOTL010000102.1 GCA_027062285.1 Nautiliaceae bacterium | reverse complement strand
TAAGCGAATTTATCACATCTTTTGGAAGAAGTTTTTGAAGTTTTTGATGAATTTTTTCCAACTCTTCATCGCTTATATCACTGCCGTTTATCCATATTCTTTCATTAAATTTTAAGATATGAGGAGAAGTATAATGCCCGACACTGTAACCTCTTTTTAAAAGCGTATGAGCTAAAAATCTTCCCGTACTACCTTTTCCGTTAGTCCCTACAATATGAATAACAGGAGGCATTTTTATTTTATCTTTTATTAAACTATAGGCTCTTGGCATTCTAAATATATCAATTTCTTTATAAAAAAGAGGCTTCCGGTTTAAAAATTCATTTACACTCATCATCCGCACAAACTTTGTTTCTTCCGTTTCTTTTGGCAAGATACAGCCTCTCATCGGCTTTTTTAAGAAGTTCTTCTTTAGAATTCACTTCGTCCCTGCTTGCCACTCCTCCTGAAACCGTAACGTTTATTCTTGTATTTTTATACATAAATTTGGTTTTTTCCACAATTTGTCTTAATTTCTCAGCAAATTTATAAGCACCTTCCTTATCGGTATTTGGAAGTATTGCCACAAATTCTTCTCCCCCGAATCTGCCTATAAGATCCACATCTCTGGCATAACGCCTAAACAAAAGTCCCAAAGTTTTTAATATAACATCTCCCGCATCATGCCCGTAAGTATCATTTATATTTTTAAAATGATCAATATCGAAAAACACAATAGAATAAATTGTTCCATATCTTTTATAACTGCTTTCTTGTTTCTTAAGTTCTTCCATTATGGCTTTTTTATTGGCAATATTTGTTAAAAAGTCGGTTTTTACTTCACGTGAAAGTTTTTTTACTTTTTTTTCAAGCTGTTTTATCTTTTGTTTTAGCTGTTCTATTTCTTCGTCTTCTTTTTTCATTTCTTCACTAAACTCATCCAGTTCTTTATCAAGAGAAATAGCAATCGCTAATAATTTTTCTTTTATACTCTCAAAACCTTCACCCTCATGACGCCAGTTTCTAAGTTCATCTGCTATATTTTTAATTTCTTCCGAAGAACCGGCGGTTTTTTGAAGCATTCTTATAATTTTTACAGAAAGCCTCTCGGCAATCTGATCAAGGTCTCTTAATTTCTTTTTAAGTTCATCTTTGTCAAGTTTTATTCTTTTATTAGTAAGAATTCTTAAATCCTCGGCAAAAGCGGGAGTCAAAATAATATCCGGATTTTCTTTTAGCTGTTTTTTTAACATCGCTATTTCATCATTCATAAAAGGAGCGTAACTCGGCGTAAGAGTATAAATTATACTGTCTATTAAGTGCGACAAATCTGGACCTTCATCCAACCTTTTGATTAAAGCGTCTATCACTTCCAAAGCATCTTCACTTTTTATTCCTGCGTACGCAGCCCCTCGTCTGACTATAGAAGCATCAAAATTATCAAGGAAATCTATCCACTCACTTCTTAATTTTTCCCACTCTTCCCGATTAAGATAAGGTTTAATATAATCCAAATGTTTATAAGCAATCTTTTTTGATTTCACGATAGGTAAAACGGCAATAACATCTAGTGCCCTTTTGACATACATAAAAAGCTGCTCTAAATTCTCTTTTTCTTTGCTTACATCTTCACGGTTTAAATAATTAACGAGAAAAACTATCAGTTCGTCCAAATTTTTAATATTGTAATTTTTAGCAATTGTTTTATATTTACTGTCAAGTTTAGCAAGATATTTTGCCACTTTATTACAGTCTTCTATAAGAATACTGTTTTGCTTGGCAATTTTACAAAACACTTCTTCATATTCGCTCGGTGTAAAGACATATCCCTGTTTTTTAAAATGAGAAAGTGCTTTTTTTGCTATTTCTTTAATTGTCATTTTTCCGCCCCGTCTTTGGTGATTTTAGCAAATAATTTGTTTAATGCGTTAATACTGGCTTTTTTATATGCGTCCAATTTTAACTGATCGGTAATTACAGAATCAGAAGTAACTTTAAAATCATAACTTCCTGTAACGGAATATTCTCTTTTTTTCCCAAATTTATCTTTGAGTGTTGCTTTTAAAACCACACTGCTTCTATATAATACCGGAAAACCGTTCTCGTCATAATCAAGAGGTGTTAAACTTGAACTTTTTGGATTTATTTTTATTATTGTATCACAATTATTTTGGCATACGTTTTTCCCTAAAATAGTATAAACAGCATCATTTAAGGCATCTTTTAAAAATATTGTTTCACGGGGACTGGCAGGATCTATATCCACAATTGCTTTTACATTCGAACCTATAATTTTATTTTGATATACGGTACTGGGTTTGTAACCGCATCCGATTAACAGAAAGAAAAAGAAAGAAAAAAATTTTTTCAGCGTTTATCCTTTGACAACGAGATTGACAATTCTTCCGGGAACAACTATCTCTTTTACTATTTCTTTACCGTCAATATATTTACTTACAGCTTTTTTGGCAGATTCTAAAATCTCATTTTTTGAGGCATCCGCACTTACGCTTATTTCGGCTCTTTTTTTACCATTAACTTGTACTGGATAATTAATTTCGTCTTTTTTAAGAGCCTCTTCATCCACTTCTATTTCACCGAAATTATTTCTTCCGAATAATTCATCACTAATTTCACTCGTAATATGAGGAATAATAGGCTCTAGTACATTCATTAATACCCAATATCCTTCCGTATAAACATCTTTATTGTCTATTTTATTAAGAGCGTTAAGAGCTTCCATGGCACTGGCTATTAACGTATTAAAAGCAAATGTTTTTTCATACGTGTCTTTACTTCTTTTTAATGTTTCATATACTTTTCTTCTGGCTTCTTTTTCTGCTTTATTAAGTTTTGAAACGTCAATTTCAGGTTTTTTATCCGTTTTGTAACATTTAGCGGCGTTTTGATAAAGTCTGTTTAAAAATCTGTACGCACCTTCAACCCCACTCTCACTCCACTCAAGTTCCTGCTCAGGAGGAGCTGCAAAAAGAATAAAAAGCCTTGCCGTATCGGCACCGTATTTAGCCACAATTTCATCAGGATCTACTACATTTCCTTTGGATTTACTCATTTTACTTCCGTCTTTAAGCACCATTCCCTGAGTCAAAAGTTTTTTAAACGGCTCATCAACACTTGCGTATCCTAAATCTCTAAGAGCTTTTGTAAAAAATCTTGCGTATAAAAGATGCAAAATAGCATGTTCTATTCCGCCGATATATTGGTCTACAGGCATCCAATATTTTTCATCCTCTTTTCTAAAAGGTACGTCAGGATATTTATGAAAATCTGTAGTAAATCTAAACTGATACCAACTGCTCTGAACAAACGTATCCATAGTATCCGTTTCACGCTCAGCGTCTCCGCCGCATTTCGGACACTT
>JAMOTL010000101.1 GCA_027062285.1 Nautiliaceae bacterium | reverse complement strand
TTTCAATAATTTTCTATAAAGAATTAAACTGTTATATAAATAATCATACAAACTATTAATATCAATTTCTCCTTTTATAGATGGTGCTAATTGATAACCATTTGGCAATAAAACTACGAAATAAGGGACAAAACCATTATAGTCAATATACGGGGGAATATGATTATTTTCAGTAATATCAATTAAAAGTGTTATAAAATTTGATTGTATATAGTTTAATACTTCGTATTTCTTAATAAGTGATTTTGTAAAGTTAATACAATGTGGACAATTTGAGGATAAAATCATAAGAAATATAGGTTTGTTTTTTTCTCTTGATTTAATTAATGCTTTATCATAATTAGTATAGAATTGAAAACTAAAAAGTTGGCTTACCATAAAAAGAAATAAAAAAAATTTTTTCACTTTCAACCTTTTTTGAATAATTTTTCAAAAAATTTTCTTATTTTATTAAATAAATTCCAAGCAAAATTTTCGCCATTTTTTAATGATTTTTCAGCTACTTTTTTTAAATCAGTGTTTGCCATTTTTATACCTTTATTATATAATTTTTTATCCCTTTTTGGGATATATATTGTAATTATAACCTAAAAGGCAATAGATTGGAAGTTTCTTTATTAATAGAAGAGTTAAATAACTTAAGAAATATTTATAACATTGAAAAAGAGACAATAATACAAACTCTTGAAAAAATTTTATATAATGAATTCAATATGGGAGAAATTGTAATATTAAATAATAGAATTTACGAAAAAATTACAAAAAATAATAATTCAAAATTAAGAAAAATCAGATTATCTAAAAAAAATATTAATATTATTAAAGATTTACTTACCAAAGAATTAAATAAAATATCAATAAAAAATAAAGTTAAAATACTTAAAAACAAATACTTTCTTAATGTAATAAAAGGAAAAATTATTGGTAAAAATAATTTTGCATATATAATTGAATTTAACGGGGAAATAGGTTTTCTTTATTTTAACAAATCAAAAAAAGAATATGAAATTGGAGACATAGATTATTTTCACATTAATAAAATAAAATATAATGATAAAGAATTATTAGTAATTTTAGATGATTCATCATCTAAAATTACTCAATATATTATTTATAATGAACTTAGTGGTATATATATAAAAAAATTTTTTATAAAAGGAAAAAAAATAATTTTATATACAAATACTAAAATTGAAAAGAAAAAGATAAAAGAATTAGAAGAAATTTTAGTAAAAAAACAAATTATTATAAAGGACAAAAATGAGTAAATATTTTGATAATCCAAATAATGTTAATGAAAATAATATAAATAATGCTGGAACTCCAATAGATGATGGAAGCGGATATAAAAAACCAACCAATTTACTTAACGCACTGTCTGTTATACAAAGATTATTCGTTATCGAAACTAGAACTGATGAGGATTTACCATCAGAATATTTTACAATAGAACAAATATGGGATTTTTTTAAAGTAGGTTTTAAAAGTGGGTTTTTAGAAAGTTTAATTTTTATAACACTTTTACCTTTTTTACAAACTATCTATCCAAGTTTTAAATATTTCTTTTTTCACGAAAAATTAAATGAAAATGAACTCTTAATTCTACAAACAATCTCTTTTTTGCCAATTATATTTTCAACTATTTATTTAGTATATCTAAGTAAATATTACAAAGGTAATATTACAAGAAGAGCTTTGATATCATTATTTACTGGAAGAAGTTTTGCTTTTTTAATTAAAGGAATAATTATATTCTTGATGTTTAAGTGGTTTTATTATATAAGTTATGAATATCCAGAAAAAGTTTGGGATTTAATAGATTTTATGAGATGGATAATAAATCTTTTTTTACCATACAATATAGATAACAATATAGTTTATAATTATTATTTTACATTTATCGCACCAGCTTTGGAAAAAACTGCTAAAGAAATCCTAGTAACAATGTTTTTCTTTGCATTATTACCATATATTACTATTTTCTTAAAAGGTTTTACAAAATATTCAAAAATTAAACGAGCAAGAAAATATTTTGATAATTATTAAGGAGTTTAAATGAATTATGAATACGAAAAGAAATTTTTGGATGACTATATGAACTCATTAAAATTTTTTAAACCAAATATATTTAAAATTATGTATAGAACAGGTTTATTGTCAAGTCAAATTGGTAAAACTCTTGAAATTGATGATAAAGAGTTTTTTCTTGCAGGCTTTTATGCAAATATTGGATTACTTGGTTTTGAAAAATTTATTGAAAAAGAATTTCTAAACGAAAAAGAATATAAACAAATTAAAAGACATCCTGCACTTTCAAGCCAATTTTTGGAAAGTAAAAATCTTTATAAAGCTTCAGAATATGTATATTATCATCACGAACTACCAGACGGAAGCGGGTATTATGGATATGATAATTATCCTGTCGAAAGTGATTATATAAGAATTGCAGATACTTTTAATGGCGCTATAACACCTAAGAGCTATCGTCCGCCATTAACTCTTAAAGAAGCTCTTGAATTAAGTTTATCTCCTTATAAAAACGGTTTAAAAATTAATATAGATGACATAAAAAAAATAGAAAATATTTTAATAAGGTTTTATAATGATATGCTCCAAATGTTTTAATTTTTTAAAAAAAAATAAAAAAAATGATTTTACATTAATTGGAAAAGGATTTAGACTTGATGATTTAAAAAAAGAAAAATTAGTTGATATCAAAATTATGGAGTCTAACAGAGTTAATCATATGTTTATCTTTGGTGCACCTGGCGTAGGTAAAACGAGAACTAGTGAAAATATTATCGAACAAGATATAATCAGAGGTGATAGCGTAATTGTTATCGACCCCAAAGGAGATATAGAATTATTTAGTAAAGTCTATCAAACCGCTTTAAGAACAAATAGACTTGATGATTTAATGTTATTGACAAGTATTTATCCAGAGTATTCAATTAAAATTAATCCCTTGAGCCACTATTTTATGATAGAAGAAATTATAGACCATACTATTGCCGGCGTTCCCGCAGATGACGATTTCTTTTACAAAGTTGCAAAAGAAACAACCACTGCCATTGTTAGAGGAAGAATTTTATTAAAAAAATTTTCTGGTAGTAAAATTCCAATTACATTTAAAGAAATAAGTCAGTTTGCTTACTATGATGGACTTAAAATATTAAAAAGTGATATTGAAAACATAACGGTAACAGAAAAAGAGTTGATAGATGAGCGAGAGTTTGTATTAAATCTTTTAGACAAGATATTATCATCTCCGCAAGACTATTTTTCAAAAGTTTCCACAACTTTAAGAACTACCTTAACAGAAATGACAAGCGGGAATTTGGGGAAAATAATCGGGAATGTTAAAACAAATGTATT
>JAMOTL010000100.1 GCA_027062285.1 Nautiliaceae bacterium | reverse complement strand
ACCCATTTACCCCTACAGAAAAAGAGGGATTCATATACGCAAGAGGCGCTCAGGATATGAAAAGCGGCCTTGCGGCATTTTTATGGGCTATGAAAAACGCTAAAAACTTCAACGGGACTCTAAGCGCACTTATTACAAGCGACGAAGAGGGAGATGCAATCTGGGGCACAAGGTATATGCTTGAAATTTTAAAAGAAAAAAACATAATTCCTGATTACGCAATAGTCGCAGAACCCACCTGCGAAGAAAAATTCGGGGACGCTATGAAAATAGGAAGAAGAGGCTCTATTAACGGAGTACTTAAAAAAATCGGTCTTCAAGGACATGCGGCATATCCTGAAAAATCTATAAACCCTATCCATAAAGTAGCTCAGGTTTTACATAAAATAGCAGGAGTCAATTTAGACGAAGGGGATGAATATTTTGCTCCTAGTAAATTTGTGGTAACGGACATAAGAGCCGGTATGGAAGTTACAAACGTAACTCCGGGTGAGCTTAAAATGATGTTTAATGTAAGAAACAACACCCATACAGATAAAGAAAAAATCAAAAATTTTATCCATAAATATTTTAAAGATATGAACTATACGCTCGAACTAACCCAAAGTGCGGAACCTTTCATAACCGACCCTAATACAAAAGTAGTAAAATTGCTTGATGAGGCTATTCAAAAAGAGACAGGAATAACTCCTAAACACTCAACCGCAGGGGGAACAAGCGATGCGAGGTTTTTTGCTAAACACGGCGTAAAAGTAGTAGAATTCGGGGTAAAAAACGACACAATTCACGCTCCAAACGAAAGAACGACAAAAGATGAAGTCATAAAACTTTCAAAAATATTTAAAGACGTAATCGAGGAGTGGAAGTGAAGGTATATGAACTTAAAAAAGGAGATAAAATAATACATAAGGAAGAAATTTTAGAATTTGAAGAAATAAGAGGTGAAAAAGCAATATTTTATAATGAATGGGGAATAGAATTCGAATTTGACGATTTTCTCTCGATAGATGAAATAGGAGAATTTATTTCAAATTCCGATAAACAGGAAGATTATTCCACTCCTTCTTTATTTTAAATTATCGAAATTCCACATTTACTATTTCTCCTAATTTAAATCCTCTCCCCACAAGCTCCACTTTATAACTTGTAATATATTTTTCATCAGGAACGCTCCAAATTTTATAAATTTTAAAATCACTAACCTTACCGTTTATAAAAACCCTGGAATTTTTTATTTTTTCAATTTTTTCTATAGGCACATATATTGTTAATTTTTCTTTTGTGATATCATCTACTTCTGCCACTATAGTTCCTGGAGCAACATAATCTCCGTTTTTGACATAAACTTTATTGATATACCCATTTACTTTTATATTTTTTTTATTAATGGTATCTTTAAGTTTATTTATTGACGCTTTCGTATTTGTCAGTTGTGTTTTTAAATTTATTAATTGATTTTTAGCAGTTATATAGTCATAAAATTTCCTATTTTTTTCTTCTATCGATTTGGTTTTTAAAGTTTGATAGCGTTTATAGGTATCATATTTTCTTTTTACTATTTCCTCTTGATTTTTTATTTCCTCTTTTAAAAGTTCTAATTGATTTTGTAAATTTTCCAACTCTATTTTTTCCTGATTATCGTCAATTTTTACAATAAGTCCGTAAAACTTTTCAGCTTCGGCATCTTTTTTTGAAAATACCACACTTCCGGCAACACTTGCTTTTATTTTGTAAATTTCAAAAGGTTCCACTTTTGCACTGTAACCAAAAAGCAGTATTCCCACTACCGTTAAAAATAATTTTTTCATTTACACAACCTCCGCAATTTTTTCATAACTTTCACTATTTCCTTCGATAAACGCTCTTACTATCGGATTTTTTGAATTTTTAAATTCCTCTACAGTTCCAAATTCGATAATTTCTCCGTTATATAAAAAAGCCACAAAATCAGCACTTTTAAACGTCTCTTTAAGGTCGTGTGATATAACCACACTGGTCATTTGATAATTTTTATTTAAATCCATAATCATTCTCGTAATTCTGTCACTGATTATAGGATCAAGACCACTTGTAGGTTCATCATATAAAATATATTTGGGTTTTAAAATAATAGCTCTAGCCGTTGCAGCCCTTTTTCTCATTCCTCCGCTTAATTCGTGAGGATAAAGATAGGCGACTCTTTTAGCATCAAGACCTACCATTTCCAGTGTTTCGAATACTCTTTTTTTTATTTCGTTTTCTTTAAGATTTGTATGTTCTCTCAAAGGAAAAGCCACATTGTCATAAATATTCATACTGTCAAATAAAGCACCTTCTTGAAAAGTAAATCCGACCTTTTTTCTTATTTCATAAAGAGTTTCAATATCAGCCTCAGCCACATTTACCTCATCTACCCAGATTTCACCGGCTGTAGGTTTTAACAAACCGACTATATGTTTAATTATCGTAGATTTTCCCTGTCCTGACATTCCTAAAATATAAGTTATTTTCCCATCATAAACATCAAGATTGATATCTTTTAAAACCACTTTGTCGCCGAATACTTTTTTCAAATGTCTTATTTTTATCATCACAAACCTTAAAGTTTTCTTAAAAAGATTCGAAAATTTGATATAATATATATAGAATTATACCAATATAAAAGGTAATACCATGACAATAAACAAATTTTATCCATTAAGTTTCCTGCCGATACAACCATATCAGACAAAACCGATTACTTTCAATTACGACTATATAAAAAATTTAAAGGCGCTAGGTGTTATTGATTTTTTCACTCCATCACAGTTTACCAATAATCCTCTTTTTGCAAAAGTAGACGAATTTCATCAAAAAATAGGCATATTACAAACAGCTACAAACGCGGTAGATAAAATACTTTCATATGTGGATATTTTAAAAAATATAAACAAACCGACAGAAGAAATTTTAAAAAAAATTTCTGAAGAAATAAACTCAACCGTTAAAAATACAACATTTAACGATTTGCCAGTTTTCAATCAGACCCTTAAAATAGGAGATAAAGATTTTTCTTTATCAATTCCGGTATTTAATCCGGACGAAATGTCAATAGAAAAGTATGAAAAACTTCTTCTTGAAAAAAAAGAGTCCTTTATAGACGCTTTAAAAGAGTTTTCTTTACAAACACCTTTTTCAAACACTAAAATAAATCCTGTCGATTTTGAGACATTTTCATCTATTCTTAAAAGCGGTTCTTTATTACAGGCTTATCATACAAATATAATTGATCCTTTAACTCTTGAATTTCTTTTAAGCTAAATTAAGAGTTAATTAAACTCCATATCATCTTAAAAGCAATAATGTATAAAAGTATTCCGATTATTTTTTTGATATGGTGCTGTTCAAGTTTAAAGTGCATAAAATAGTTTCCTATATATCCTCC
>JAMOTL010000099.1 GCA_027062285.1 Nautiliaceae bacterium | reverse complement strand
GTTTTAAAAGAAGGAATAAAGCTATGACAAAAAGTGAAGCGCTTTTAAAGATAAAAAACTTTGAAAAGGCTTTAAGTCGTCTTGAAGAGGGTGTAAAAGAAGCAAAAAACGAACTTGATAAAGACGGAGTAATTCAGAGATTTGAATTTACAGTTGAGCTTTTATGGAAAGCACTAAGGGCAATTTTACTGTATCAGGGAATTGAGTGTTATTCACCAAGAAGCTGTGTGAAAGAAGCGTTCAAAGCAAAAATAATTGATGATGATGAAATAATTCTTGATATGCTTGAAGATAGAAATATTTCATCTCATGTATATAATGAAGAAAAATCCAACGCACTTTTTGAAAGAATAAAAAAAATTTACCTAGATTATCTTAAAAATCTTGATTTAAAGGTATAAAATGGCAAAGGCTAAATCTATTGAGCCAAAAATAGCAGAAATTGGCAATTCTTGGCTTAAAAGTTATGGAGTTGATTATAAATTAGAGCAAGAGCCTTTAAATAATGAAATAGATAAAGCACTTAGTGAATATTTTTCAAAAAGCGGCGGCAAGGGTGGAAACAGACCTGATGTAAAATTAATAAAAAAAGATAAATTTGGAAATTATTATCCTGTTTTGATTGAATATAAAGGAGAAAAAAATAGACTTGTGAAGCTTGATAATGAAGGAAGAGTTGAAAACAGAAAAAAAGACGGCTCGCCTCATTATACAAATATTAAAAATTATGCAGTAAATGGAGCAGTCCATTATGCACATGCAATTTTGCACTATACAAGCTATACCGATGTAATTGCTATTGGAATGAGTGGATATAAAGATGAAAGTGGAGAGATAAAGACAGAAATAGGTGTGTATTTAGTTTCAAAATCTACTCTTGGAGAAGCTAAAAAAATTGGAGAATTTAGTGATTTTTCGTTTTTAGCGGATGAACATTTTGATGAGTTTATTGAAAAAGCAAAAACTCTTACACTTACAGATGAAGAGTTAGAAAAAATAAAAGAAGAAAAAGAAAAAGAGATAGAAAAGAGCTTAAAAAAGCTAAATAACGATATTTACAAAAATGAAAAAGGGCTTAGTGAGAGCGACAGAGTTTATTTAGTAGTAGCTTCAATTATTGCAACCCTTGGAATTCCAGGGAAAGTTCCGCCTCTTAAAAAAGAAGATTTAAAATCGCAGGAGTTTGAGGGTGGAAGAGATGGAGATATTTTATTAAGTAGAGTAAAAGCCTTTTTAAACGAAAAGAATATCCCAAAATCAAAAAAAGATTTAATCATAAGAACCCTTGCAAATACTCTTCTATCAGAGCATTTAAATAAAGTGGAAAATGGAGAGAGTAAATTAAAAAGGATTTTTTATAAGATTGTAGATGATTTAGGTATTTATTATAAAGTGGATTTAACAACTGATTTTACAGGCAAACTATTTAACGAAATGTATAGTTGGCTTGGATTTTCTCAGGATAAATTAAACGATGTAGTTTTAACCCCTCCTTATGTTGCAGAACTTCTTGTAAAACTTGCAAGAGTGAATAAAGATAGCTATGTTTGGGATTTTGCAACAGGCTCAGCCGGACTTTTGGTAGCGGCTATGAATGAAATGCTAAAAGACGCAAAAGAGAATATCAAATCCCCAAAAGAATTAAAAGAAAAAGAGCTTCATATAAAAGCAAAACAACTCTTAGGAATTGAAATTTTGCCAAGTATTTATATGTTAGCAATACTTAATATGATACTTATGGGAGATGGTAGCTCAAATATTTTAAATAAAGACTCATTAAAAGAGTTTGACGGAAAAGATTTTGAAGGGGAAGAATTTAAAGCGGATGCTTTTGTTCTTAATCCTCCATATTCAGCCGAGGGTAACGGGATGATTTTTGTAGAAAAAGCACTTAATATGATGAAAAAAGGATATGCTGCTATTATTATTCAAAGCTCAGCTGGAAGCGGAAAAGCAAAAGAGATAAACAAAAGAATATTAAAAAATAATACTCTTATTGCAAGTATAAAAATGCCAGTTGATTTGTTTATAGGTAAATCATCAGTGCAAACTCATATTTATGTTTTTAAAGTAGGAGAGAGACACGAAAAAGAGCAAATTGTAAAATTTATTGATTTTAGCAATGACGGATATCAAAGAAGCAACAGAAAAAAAGCCGGGGTTAATTTAAAAGATGTAGATAATGCAAAAGGAAGATATGAAGAGCTTGTAAAATTAGTAAAATTTGGTAAAAGGTATTTAAGTATTTTTAGCGAAAGAGAGTATTTTGAAGATACAATTGACCCAGAAAACGGGGCAGACTGGAATAAAACAGCTCCAATTGACACAACCCCGACACTTGAAGATTTCACAAAAACATTAACAGATTATCTATCTTGGGAGATTTCAAATGTGTTAAAGGAGGATGAAAAAAAGTTCTAACCCCGCTCAATGAAAAATTAAGAAGCGTTGAGTGGGGAGAGTTTAGGATAGGAGATTTGTTTGAAGGTGAAAGTGGAGATACAGATATTCAAAGAAAGCATATTAATAATAAAGGGCATTTTGTAATAACTTCTGGGATTACAGAGAATGGGATTTTAGGAAAAAGTGATATTGAGGCAAAAATATTTCCAAAAGATACTATTACAATTGATATGTTTGGGAATGCATTTTTTAGACCATTTGAATATAAAATGGTAACTCATGCAAGAGTGTTTGCATTATTACCAAAATTTGAGATGAGCATAAATCAAGGATTATTTATAAGTAGTAGTTTAGGTTTTTTAAAAAGTAAGTTTGGTTATGAAAATATGTGTTCGTGGATAAGGATAAAAAATGAAACAATCAAACTCCCAATAAAAAACGGCAAAATTGATTTTGATTTTATGGAGGAGTTTATAAGTGAGCTTGAAGAGATAAAATTAGAAAGAGTAAAAAGATACCTAAAAGATAATAATTTAGATAATTTTGAATTAAACAAGCAAGAAAAAGAGGCACTTGAAAAGTTTGAGAATGATTTAGTTGAGTGGGGAGAGTTTAGGATAGGAGATTTGTTTGAAGTTATGTCAAGTAATAAGATTTTTCATGCGAATAATTTGAGGATTTTTGATAAAAGAATTGAAGGCAGTTATCCATATGTTGTGAGGATGACTAGTAATAATGGAGTAAGGGGATATATTATTGAAAACGAAAAGTTTTTAAATAAAGGTAATACATTATCATTTGCACAAGATACTTTTTCTGTTTTTTATCAGAAAAAACCTTATTTTACTGGTAATAAAGTTAAAGTTTTAAAGTTTAAAGAAAATTTTAATGAAAGAAATATTTTTTTTGTAGTTAGTAGTTTTCAAAAGTTGTTAAAAAATTATAGTTGGGGTATAGGTTCTACAACTGAGCAAATAAAAGAGTTCAAAATAAAACTCCCAACAAAAAACGG
>JAMOTL010000098.1 GCA_027062285.1 Nautiliaceae bacterium | reverse complement strand
CGTGTTCCTTTTTTTGTAATTGCCGGAATTGTAAAGTTTGGTATAAGTAAAATTTCACCTTTTATATCCATTACGCTTTTTTCAAATTTATCTCCGAAAAGTCTCATATTCGCTATTTTTTTAGCCATTTTTTTTATTTTTTCTTCATCGTCTTCTTTTTCGAAACCTATTAGAACATTTAAACCGCTGTTTATCTCATTAATAAGTCTGTTATCTACTTTTACGCTTGAATATTTAACTCTTTGAATTACTGCTTTCATGCGCTAACTCCACTAAAAATTTTGCTACTTTTTTATTATCGTTTGGAGCGGAAATAACTTTATAGTTTTTTATTCCTATTTGATCTGCCAAATGTTTATATTCGATTTTCAGTTCCAAATCGGTTTCTGAGTTATCGATCATAAAAGATATAGGATAAATCACAACGTTTTGGTCTCTATATTTTTTCAATTCTTCATCTAAATATGGTTGTAGCCATTCACCGGGACCGAAACGGGATTGAAAGGCAAGATTAATTGATTTGAATTCAGGTAAGATTTTTTTTAACATTTCTACGTGTTCTTTTACATGTGAATAGTATTTGTCCCCTTTTTTCAGAAGTTTTTTTGGAATACCGTGGGCTGAAAATATTAAATTCCACTCTTTGGGATTTTCAATTTCATTTAATATATTTTCTTTTATTATTTCATTAAACCTGCCGTCTTTATAAAAAGGTTTTGTGACTGTTGCTTTTCCTTTGAAATTTGTACTTTTTAAATCATCTAAACTACTTTCATAAGTTGTAAAAGAGTAATGCGGATAAAGAGGAAGCAATATTACCTCATCATATTTATGGATAATTTCATTTAAAAAAGGCTTAGTATATCTCATGGCATAAACCACTTCAAAATCCGTATATTGTTTCATTTTTTTTGAAAGCTTTTCAGTTAAATCATAAATCCTGCTTCCACCTATCAGTTTATAATTTCCCCACACTTTTTTATATCTGAGGTTTGAAATAAGGGGTGCTAAAATATGTCTTATTGGAGAAGATATTATTCTTTTATCTTTAAACATATTATAAAGAAATTCTTTTAACTCCTCAGAATTTCTTGCCCCTCCCATATTATGTAAAATAATAGCTTTTTTCATTTATATCTCCACATATTCTTTTATATTTATTCCAAATCCTTTAAGAGCGTTTAAATCGTTTTTATGACGGGATAAAAGATGTAAGTTTTTTATTCCCAAAGCTTTTAAAATTTGAGCTCCGATTCCAAATTCTTTATTATCTTTTGAATTTGAATCTATAAAAATAATTACTCCATTGTTGTATTTAATGAATTCAAGGGATTTTTTATAATCTTTCATTAATTCTTCATTTAATAAAAAATCCACATTTTTAGTTACTTTAAAAAATTTAACATTTGTTGTTTCTTTTGGGTTGTTTGCTAAAACGTAATGTTTTTGACCCAAATGGTCGGTGAATTCTATTTTTTTGAATTTTACACCGTCAAGTTCGGTTACTTCTTCTTTTTCTTTTGTTACGAGTGTTTCGAATTGAAGTCTGTATTCTATTATATCTGAAATATAAACTACAGCCAAATTATGTTTTTTAGCAAATTTAGCTAAATCATTGCGTCTAGCCATAGTGCCGTCTTCATTCATTATCTCACATATTACGGCACTTGGATATACTCCTGCGAGTTTACAAATATCAACGCTGCCTTCGGTATGTCCAGTTCTGACGAGCACTCCACCTTCTTTTGCGATTAAAGGAAAAATATGCCCCGGTTTTACAAAATCATCCGGTTTGCTGGTGGGTGAGCTTAGTTTTTTTATTGTCAAATCTCTCTCAAACGCGCTTATACCCGTTTTGCATTCTTTAGCGTCCACACTTATTGTAAAAGCGGTTGAGAAACTTTCTTTATTTGAATTTACCATGGGTTTTAACTCGAGTTTGTCGGCAATTTCTTTTGTAAGAGATACGCAGATAAGCCCGCGTCCTTCTTTTGCTAAAAAATTAACTTTCTCAGGTGTGGAAAAAACTCCTGCATATACCAAATCACCTTCGTTTTCTCTGTCTTCATCATCTATCATTATAATCATATTGCCTTTTTGAATCTCTTCTATGGCTTTTTTTACTCTTTCAATTGGATTTGGCATTAAATACCTTTTTTATGAAATTTTACTATAAAGTTGGCTAAAGTCTATAAACATTCTTATTCCTGTCATCATTGCCTGATATTGAATGTAATTTCTATCCCCTTTAAAATGATGAAGCTCTACTTTAAGGCTTTTTCTGTCCGCTACTCCGATATAAACGGTGCCTACCGGTTTTGTGGGAGTTCCGCCTGTTGGTCCCGCTATCCCGCTGACGGCAATGGCGTAATTTGCTTTTGATATTTCTATGGCTCCAAGCAGCATCTCTTTGACTGTTTGTTCGCTGACAGCTCCGTATTTTTCAAGTGTTTGATGTGAGACTCCCAGCCATTCTTCTTTCACCCAGTTGGCATAACTTACTACACTTCCGTCAAAACAATGACTGCTCCCGCTTATTTTTGTTAAATTTGATGCTATAAGACCTCCCGTACAGCTTTCGGCAAAAGTAATTTTTTCAGGAGGAAGGTTTTTTACAATATGTTCGAAAACATTACCGAATACAATATAAGGAAGTGCGTTTAATAGTTCTTTTTTTATGCTTTCTTCAAGAGGTTCGGTAAATATTTGCAAAAATCCCCCTTCATTTTCAATAATTGTATAATCGAGTTTATGGGCGTTAAGGATTGGTTCTAAAAACATAAGAGCACTATCTTTATCAAATCTGAAAATGTTTATTTCCTCATATTCCGGAGTAATTATAAAAATTTCCGGTACCTCTTTTTCAAGAAGTATTATGTTTATATTGTAGCCGTTTATCTTAATATAAAAGCTGTTTTTTGAAAATTTAGCATTTTCGGGCACTAAAAAATCGTTTTTTACCACAAGATTCTGATTGGAAAGACGGGCGATTATTCTTGCTACTAAAGGATAAGTTTTTTGATTTGTAACGATTAAAGTGTCTTCTTTCGGAGAAAAATTAATATCGAAATTATTTAAATATTCAAGAGAATCGAAATGTACATATCTGAAAAGTTCTTCTTTTAACGCCTCTTTAAATCTCCATTCCTTACCGACGAATAATATTTTCATAATACCTCCTTTATGTTATAATAATTATATCGTAAAAAGGAGACGTGATGAAAAAAATAGAACTTCCCGAATATACTCTGCCAAAAGAAAAAGTTTTTAATAAAGAAGGGAAATTAAAAAAGAAGTTTTATAAAAAAGAACTATTAAAACTTCAGATAGAATTAGTCAAACTTCAGGCATGGATTGTAAATAACAATAAAAGAATGTTAACTACTTTTGACGGGATTGATACTGCCGGTAAAGACGGTACGATTAAAAGAATTTTAGA
>JAMOTL010000097.1 GCA_027062285.1 Nautiliaceae bacterium | reverse complement strand
TTTGAATAGTAGATACTAAGCACTAAAAATACTACTGCTGTTAAAAAGTCAGTTGCCAAACTTAAATAGTAATTCCATTTGCTTGCGGTTATTTTTAAAATAAGGTCTTTCATTAACCCCTCCTTAAGGTTTTTTTATATCAAACATAATTTAAAATTATAAATAATTATATTACAATTTTGTTAAATTACAAAACTAATTTTTTTTAAATATTTGATATTTTTGGTATGGTATAATATAGAAATAGAAAAAAACGAGGAGTTGATATGATTTTTAAAGATAGATTTGAAGCAGGCAAAATGTTAGCCGCAAGATTAAAAAAATTACAAGATGAGGGAAAAATAGTAGATCCGGTAGTCGTAGCACTTCCTAGAGGCGGGGTGCCGGTAGGGTATGAAATTGCAAAAGCATTAAACGCGCCTCTTGATATTTTATTTGTTAAAAAAATTCCGTCTCCAATAAATGAAGAAGCGGCGATAGGGAGTGTAAGTGAATCAGGACAGGTTTTTATAAATAAAGAAGCTATTGAAAAACTTTCAGCTCTCGGGGTTCCTGTTGATGAAGAATATATTCAGCAAAAAGCTATTGAAAAAATTCAGGAAATGGCAAGAAAAAGAGATTTATATAAAGTAGAACCTATTCCTCTTGAGGGAAAAGACGTAATTCTTGTAGATGATGGTATTGCCACGGGTGCTAGTATGTATTTGGCTGCTCAAAGTGTAGTAAGAGAACTTCCAAGAAGCATTATTATCGCTGCTCCCGTAGCACCTCTTGATGAAAATGTTTTAAATATGTTAAAAGGCGTTTCCCATCATTTGGAAATACTCGAAACTCCTCCTATGTTTATGAGTGTAGGTCAATGGTATGAAGATTTTCATCAGTTAAGTGATGAAGAAGTAAAAGAGCTCTTACAAGAAGCTCAAAAATTTAGAAGTTGACATTTTAAGAAAGTTGAGTTATAATAGTTAAAAAAGGAGGGGCAAATGGCAAAATTAACACCGTTTGAACAAGAAGTAGTAGAAAGATTTAAAGAAGCTATAGAACTTAACAAAGAAAAACCGGGCCTTGGAAATATTGATATTCATAAAACAAGAGAATTAATTAAAGATGCTGGAGCTATATTACTTGATGTAACATTACCAAATCTAGTAGAAGGTGAAAATGCTGAAGAAGCAGGAATTCCAACAGCATATTACACACCATATCCGGAATTTACCGAATATCTTGATATTTTACCTGATGATAAAACACAACCGATCGTAGTAGCATGTAGAAAGGCATTTTTTGCTAACAGGGTAAAAGGTTTATTAGACGTACTTGGTTATAAGAATGTTTATGTATTGGCTGATGATATTAAATATTTGATAGAAGCTCATAAAGCTCATACGGAAGGATAATTCCTTTCGTATTTTTATTGAGTTAAATGGCGACTGACACAAAATATTTTTAAAAAATGAAAAGAGAAAAGGAGATTATTTATTCTTTCCTCTTACGTATCCTTCTATAATAAATCTTAAAGCGTTTAGTTTAATAAATCCTTCAGCGTCTTTTTGATTATATACGCTATCTTCTTCAAATGTAGCAAATTCCGGGCTAAATAAAGATTTTGGAGATTTTCTTCCAACTACCTGAACGTTTCCTTTGTATAGTTTTAATCTAACGGTTCCTTCTACGTTTTCTTGAGTGTTGTTTATAAGTTTTTGAAGAGCTTCTCTTTCAGGTGAAAACCAAAATCCGTTATAAATAAGTTCAGCATATTTTGGCATGATTTCGTCTTTTAGGTGAGCTTCGCCTTTATCAAGTGTGATTGATTCAATTGCTCTGTGGGCTTTTAATAAAATAGTTCCGCCAGGTGTTTCATAACAGCCTCTACTTTTCATACCTACAAATCTGTTTTCTACAATATCTACTCTTCCGATACCGTGTTTTTTCCCGTATTCATTTAGAGTTTCAAGAATTTTTGCCGGAGTCATTCTACTTCCGTTAATAGCAACGGCATCACCTTTTTCGAATTCTATTTCGATATATTCAGGTTTATCAGGAGCTTTTTCCGGAGAGTTTGTCCATCTCCACATATCTTCTTCAGGTTCGGCCCAAGGGTCTTCTAAAATACCGCCTTCATATGAGATATGAAGAAGGTTGGCATCCATTGAATAAGGTGATTTTTTTCCGTGTTTTTGAATAGGAATGCCGTGTTTTTCGGCATATGCAAGGAGTTTTTCCCTTGAATTTAAATCCCACTCCCTCCAAGGAGCAATAACTTTAATATCAGGTTTTAGAGCATAATAAGCAAGCTCAAATCTTACCTGATCGTTTCCTTTTCCGGTAGCACCGTGAGCTACTGCTTCAGCACCGACTTGTTTTGCTATTTCAATTTGTCTTTTGGCTATTAAAGGTCTTGCAATTGAAGTACCAAGAAGATATTCGCCTTCATAAATGGCATTTGCTCTAAACATAGGAAAAACGTAATCTCTAACAAACTCTTCTCTTAAATCCTCAATAAAAATATTTTCGGGTTTTACTCCGAGTTTCAAAGCTTTTTCTCTTGCTTCTTCTACTTCTTCACCCTGTCCGATGTCTGCCGTGAATGTTACAACTTCTGCATTATATTTATCTTGAAGCCATTTTAGGATTACACTTGTATCCAGACCGCCGCTGTAAGCTAAAACTACTTTCATTTCTATCCTTTTTGATGAAATTATAATATGTTTTGATATAATTTACCAAAAAAGAAAGGACAGCTTGGATAATTTTAACAGATGGTGCAAAATCAAAAAGAATTTGACAAAAAGAAAAGCTCCTAATTTTAATGAACGTGACGTTTTCATGTGTTATCTCGGAAAAAATATAGGGCATGAAGAAAGCGGTGATGAAAGAGGTGAAAAACCAGAATTCTTAAGAGCTATATTAGTGCTTAAAAAATTTAATAACGAATATTTTTTAGGATTGCCGCTTACAAGGAAATATAGAGAAGGAAAATTTTACTATAATTTCGAGTTTGACGGTGAGAAATCAACTGTTCTTTTATCACAGATAAGAGGTTTGGATTCAAAAAGATTGAAATATAGAATGGGACGTGTTAGTAGGAGCGAATTTAAAAAAATCAAATCTAAACTGGGAGAGTTAATAGGTTTTACCCCATAAGGGGAGCGCACTGAGGCGATTGTTTGAAATTATAACATATAAAGGTTAAAAGTGAGAATTGATAAGTTTTTAAATGCCGTGAATATTGTAAAACGCCGTTCAATTGCAGATGAAATGTGTAAAGAAGGCGTTGTTTTTATAAACGGCAAAAAAGCAAAACCGGCTAAAGACGTGAAAGTGGGAGACATAATAGAAATTCACTATTTAAGCGGAATTAAAAAATATGAAGTATTAAAAATACCGGAAACAAAAACGATTCCAAAAAGTAAAAAAGCAGAATACGTAAAGGAGATTTGATGAGATGGAGTAGATTTTTTGC
>JAMOTL010000096.1 GCA_027062285.1 Nautiliaceae bacterium | reverse complement strand
AGATAATAATTACCGAAGGTTATATGGACGTAATTATGCTTCACCAAGCGGGAATTGAAAATTCCGTTGCCACTCTTGGAACAGCCCTTACAAAAGAACATCTCCCGATACTTAAAAAAATAGAACCGAAAGTAATAGTAGCTTATGACAGCGACTCTGCGGGAATTAACGCAGCCCTTAAAGCATCAAAACTTCTTTTTGCAGAATTTTTTGACGGAGGCGTAACACTTTTTCCAGAAGGTCTTGACCCGGCTGACGTGGTAAAAGAAGGAAAAGACGTTAAAAATTTTTTCTTAAATCCCATCAAATTTTCCGATTTTATTATTGATTTTACGATAAAAAAATACAATATTAAAAACGTTCTTGAAAAGAAAAAAGCAATTGATGAGTTTAAAGAATACATCTCAACGCTTCCTGAAATATTAAAAGAGGATTTTTCAATAAAAGTCTCCCAAAAATTACAAATATCACCTCAACTTCTTAAAGCCAGATCAAAAACTTCCATTTCACACGAACAAAATATAAATATGAATAAAAAAATAGACGTAGCAGAAGCAAGTATAATTAAAACACTGTATGAACATAAAGAGTGGATGGATGAAATAGTGGAATACTTAAGTCCGAGTATGTTTAATACCCACCAAGAAGAATTACAGCTTGTATATAAAGAGGATTTTGATAATCCGAAACTTCTTGACATTGTATTAAGAGACGATATAATGGTGCTTGATTACAATACGTTAAAATCACAGATTATTAAATTACTTATACCTTATTATAAAAATAAATTGATACAAATCAAATATGACACAACACTTGAAAGTGATACAAGAATGCATCTTTTAAAACAAATAAATACTAAATTACTTAAATTAAAGAAAGGAAAATTAGTTGAAAGCGCTATCTCTATTTAGCGGCGGGCTTGACAGTGCTCTTGCCGTAAAGCTTATACAGGACCAGGGAATAGAAGTTGAAGGCGTTTATGTGGATTTAGGATTTGAATCCAATAAAGAAAAAATAAAACACCTTCAAAAACTGGCAGACGAACTTGGCATAAAACTAACGGTAATTGACGCAAAAAAAGAATATATAGAAAAAATTCTCTTTTCACCCGTTTACGGATACGGGAAAAATATGAACCCGTGTATCGACTGCCACGCGTTTATGATAAAAAAAGCAAAAGAATATATGGAAAAATCGGGAGCAAAATTTATTATAAGCGGGGAAGTGGTGGGACAAAGACCTATGAGCCAAAGACTACCGGCCCTTAATGCCGTAAACAAACTCTCAAACGCAAACGGTCTGGTATTAAGACCTCTTAGCGCAAAACTCCTCCCTCCTACAGTACCGGAAATCGAAGGATGGGTTGACAGGGAAAAACTACTGGGAATTAGCGGAAGAGATAGAAAAGTACAACTGGAACTTGCTAAAAAATACGGACTTGAAAACTTCGAATCACCAAGCGGAGGATGTTTATTGACAGATATAAATTTTTCAAAAAGACTCAAAGACTATCACAACCATCTTCCTCTCACTCCTGAAGAAATTGATGTTTTAAAAGTCGGAAGGCATTTTAATATAGATGGTTTTAAAATCATTATTTCAAGAAACAAAGACGAAAATCCGCCTTTAAAAGAATATAAAGGTGAAATTTTTGAAAAAATGTTTATCATAGAAAAACCGGGACCGGCCGGACTGATTCAAAAAGAAGCTCCTGAAGAAATAAAAAAACTTGCCGCCGATATCATGGTAAGTTATACGAAATTTGATGAAGCTGATGTAAAAATCTGTGATAAAATCTACAAAGGCAAAAAGAAAAACAAAAAAGAATTAGCTAAGTATTTAGTTTAATTTTTAATATATCCATTATTAACAAGCCAATTATAAATTTTACTTACAATTCCACCCGCAGCACTTCCCCCGTGTCCCCCATGTTCGATTAGAACAGTTACGACATACTGAGGATGTTTATATGGTCCGAAAGTCGTAAGCCACGCATGCGAGCGGTGAAAATATACGAGTTCATCTTCTTTTTTTCTTTTTTTAACTTCTTGGGGTATTGAATAAACCTGAGCCGTTCCGGTTTTTCCGGCAATAGTGATTTTTGTATTTATATATTTTGTAGCCGTTCCTCCGGGAGCATTACAGACCTGCCACATACCTTTTCTTATCATCCAAAGATTTCTTTTTTCTTTTGGTGATAAAACATCTTTTAACACCGGAGTTGTGATATTTTGATCGATTTTTTTTACTACATAAGGCTTTGGTAGTTTCCCTTTTGCGATCAGTGCGGTATTTACAGCCACCTGTAAAGGAGTGGCTAAAAAATAACCCTGTCCGATAACGGCGTTAAGCGTTTCACCTATAAACCAAGGCTGATGAAATCTTTTTGCTTTCCATTTTTTATCAGGAACAATTCCCCTTTTTTCATTAGGTAAATCTATACCTGTTTTTTTTCCGAATCCCATTTTTTTTAAGTTTTTAGCAAGATAATCGACTCCTAATTTAAGTCCTATTTTATAAAAATAAACATCCACACTTCTTTTTATAGCTTTAAAAATATCTACTTCCCCATGTCCGCCTATTTTCCAATCTCTAAATTTTCTGTTACCTATTTCTATATATCCTGGACAATATACTTTTTTCCAAGGATTCCATTTACCGCTTGCAATCGCTATTAAAGCTTCGGCCGGTTTTACGGTAGAACCTGGAGGATAAAGACCACTAACCGGTTTATTTAATAACGGATTATACAGGTTATGTGAAAGTTTTTCCCATTCCCTTTGAGATATTCCTTTTACAAATAAATTATTATCGTAACTCGGATTACTAACCAAAGCTAAAATTTCACCATTAACACTCATAACTATAACAGCACCTTTTTTATTCTCTTTTTCAAGTAAATCATAAATATACTTTTGTAAATTCGTATCAATACTTAAAGTTAAAGAATGAGACTTTGAAGGGATCACTTTTAAAACACTCAATATTTCATTTCTGGCATTAACCAAAACCCGTTTTTTCCCCGCTTTGCCCTGTAATATGTCATCATAAAACTTTTCTATACCTCTTTTCCCTGAAATTTGAGTTAGTTCTATAACTTTATTCCTTTGTAAATCATTTGAATTCGCTTTTGAAACATATCCTAAAATATTTGCCATATATTCTTTTTCTGGATATTTTCTAAGATAAGTAGGCATAAATTTAATATTCGGATCCTGAGATAAAACAGGCTCTATTTTATATACGACATCCTCTTTTAAATATTTCAAAACGATAATGTGTTTATGATTATAAGGAGAATTCTGTTTTTTATAAGTCATAAAAATCTTAGTAGCGTTAATATCCAACACTTGCTTAATATTTTGAATGGTATCGTTTAATTGGGATTCTTTTAAATGTGGTTTAATAGTTAAATCAAATCTTAATTCATTCAACGCAACAGGGTTATCATTTCTATCATAAATAACTCCTCTTACGGGAGTTAAAGGTATGTCTTTTTTTATATTATGCTGTGAAAGTTTGACATATTTATCGTATGATACTATACTTAAATCATAAATTCTATAAATAAGGAGGGAAAAGAATAAAAATATAAACGCTATAACGATATTGGTTCGCATTTAATTATCCTAATCAAAACTATATCAAAAGCCATATTGTAAAGTAAATAGATTAATATTAATTCATTAAAACCAAAAACAGGCATTAATCCGATATAAATAATCATTACCGAAACTATAGGTTTATATATAGGGTTTAAATAATCTTCAAGCCTTTTATATAATAAAAACTTATAAATAATATAAATCATAAAAACAAATAAACAACCCTTAAAAGAGATTAAATGCATAATACAAAAAAAGCTTAAATATAAAACGGCCACAAAAAAATTTTCACAAAAAACCACCACTCCTAACAACAATGGGAAAAAAAGAATTTTACTGTTTAATACGGCTATAAAAAACCAAAAAAAAATTTTTATAAATAAGTAATAAGCGCTATTTCGTTGCAATTTGGAAAAAATTTGCATTTTATACAATCCGCCCATATTTTTTTATCAGGAATAGCTTCTTTTTCAATTTCAACAAATCCCATCTTTTCAAAAAATTCCTTTTGATAAGTTAAAACAAGCACTTCTTTTAATTCGAGTTTTTTAGCCTCATCTAAAAGACTTTTAACTAATTTTTTACCTATTCCTTTTCCATGATAATTTTTATCAACCGCCAAAGAACGTATTTCTCCCAAAAAAGGAGAAAATATATGTAAAGCGCCTACCCCCACCGGTTTTTTTCCATCATAAACAATTTGATAAGAACGTATATTTGTAGCTATTTCATCGTCATCTCTGTTTAAAATTATCCCTTCTTCCACATAGGGTTTTATAACCGACTTAATATCAATTATATTATTGAGAGTCGGTTTTTTTATCTTGAGATTCATATTCACCCCATAAAATTTCATTAATTTTTTTTCTTACTTGCTCGATACCTCTTTTTTTCAGATTAGACACAAAAAGTGCATTAGGATATTTTTGTTTCAGTTTTGCCAACTCACTCTGCTTTAATTTGTCTATTTTTGTAAATACAGTTAAAAGCTGCTGGTCTTTTCTCATAAATGATTTTAAGTACTCATCGACATTATTATCAATATCCAAATCCGGATGTCTTGCATCACGAAGATGAATAAAAAGTTTTATATTAAATCTGTTTTTTAAAAATTCATCCAAATTTTTCCCCCACTCTTTGAGCATACTTTTTGAAACTTTGGCATATCCAAATCCAGGTAAATCAACCAAAACATATTTTTTACCCTCATCTTCTATTTCAAAAAAATTAATCAGTTTGGTTTTTCCGGGCGTTTGGGAAACTTTAGCTATTTTATGATTTGTAAATGTATTCAAAAAACTGCTTTTTCCCACATTACTTCTTCCAAGAAGAGCAACTTCGGTATAATTCGGTTCGATAGCATCTTTTATGGTAGGAGCCGATTTTATAAATTTAACTTTCATTAATCCACCTTTATTATAATATTTACAGGTTTTTTATTTCCTGTTACATCAATATCTTTCGTTACTCTGTTAATTTTTATTACATCACCTTTAATACTCTCATTTGTTTCTAATTTTTGAATATAAGCATCACCTTCTAAAATAACATCTCCGCTTTTTATAAGATATGTTAATTTATCACATTTTCCTTTATAAGTAGCATTTTCATCCAAAGCCATCAAAAATTTCACATGTCCCAATGCTATAAATTTTAAAGGTTTTTTATTTTTATCAAAAAACACATACATCTCATCAGAAAGGATATTATCTTTTCCTTTGGTAGCATTTACATCACCTTTAAAAATACTTAAATTTTTTTTTGAATCATATGTAAAAATTTTACTTACTATTTCAAGATTCTGACCAAACAAAAACGTTAAAAAAATAAAAATCATAAATAAATATCTCATTATTTGACCTTTAAATAATATTTGATTTTCGTAGCATATATATTTTTTTCTTTATCCACTATAAAACTTTTTCCAAAAGCTTTATAACTTAAAGAATACAATTTGAATTTTCCGCCTTTCAAAATCTTTGTCTTTTGATTATACTTGGCAAAATCGGTTGTAATATTATAATCTTTATTTGAATAAAAAACACTCGTACCATCAAGAATAGGCTTTTTATATAAAACTTTTTTAGAAAACAGCTTTTCCTGCTTTTTTATATTTATCAATTTGAAATCAAATGCTTTTAAAAGGTTCTTTTTGTATATTTCCAATATTTCAAACGAACCTTTTTTTGTAAGATTTTCTTCATAAACAAAATATTTTCCTTTTTCTATCACTGTCGGAATTATTTTTTGGTTTTCATATTTTTTCGGTTTAGGCTGGTTTTTTACTTCTAAAACCGGATAAATACTAACAGCAACGATTACTGCGAAAAAAAATAAAAACTTTAATTTGTCCATAAACTCACAAATTTATCAAATAAATTTTCTTCTTTTAAAAGAATCTCTATCATTTCGGCTACGGCACCTTCTCCGCCTTTTGAAGTAAGCGGATAAGAAACATAATCGTAAATATAAGGATTGGCATCCACAGGGGCGAAAGTTTTTTTTACAAGTTTCATCATGGAAAGATCGTTCATATCATCACCAATTATCGCCACTTTGTTAAAATCTATTCCTAATTCTTTTACAATATTTTCAAGCATTTCCGCTTTGTTTTTTACACCCTGTTTTACAAAAGTAATATTAAGTTCTTTTGCTCTTCTATCAACTATTTTAGAAATCCTGCCTGTAATTATGGCGCTTTTTTTACCCAAATCGTTCCATGATTTTATCATCAGACCGTCTTTGATATTGAACGCTTTAATTTCATCACCTTCATTGGTATAAAAAATTTTGCCGTCGGTCATAGTACCATCAACATCTATAACAATAAGTTCTATCATAATACGCCTTTTGTAGAAGGTACGTCACTTTCTCTGTAAGCCAAAGCCCGTCTCAATGCCACCGCAAAAGATTTAAAAGCACTCTCGACAATATGATGTCTATTTGTTCCTCTTTTATAAATTATATGTGCCGCTATTTTAAAATTAAAAACAAGCGATTTAAAAAATTCCTCTACAAGTTCCATATCAAAATCCCTAATCGCCCCTTCTGTCGGCATTTCATAAACAAGATAAGGTCTTCCGCCTATATCTAAATCCACCTCAACAGCCGCTTCATCTAAAATAGCCACGGCATTTGAAAATCTTTCGATGTTTTTTACGGGAAAAACCTCTTCATACAAAGCCATTCCCAAAGCAATTCCAACGTCTTCCACAGTATGATGATAATCTACATGAATATCCCCGTCACAGAATATTTCCATATCAATTCCGCTGTGTTTGGCAAGAGTTTCAAGCATATGGTCAAAAAACCCTACCCCTGTAGAAATATTGGCTTTTCCGCTGCCGTTTATATTTATATTTATTTCGATTTTAGTCTCTTTAGTTTCTCTTTTTATTACACTCATTTAATCTCCTACGATAAATCCGCTTATTTTATTATTTATCATAAATCTTTTCGCTTCATTGTATGTTTTAAACCCGCTTATATAAACTTTATAAAAACCACCCTTTTTAGTTATTAACGTATTATATCCTAATTTTTGGTAATTTTCAGATAATTTTTCAGCCCCTTTTTTATTTATAAAAGCCCCTATTTGAACTTTATAACCTGTAACGTAATTTTTACCTTTAAAGCCGACCACTTCTATTTTTACAGGAGCGGTACCCGTAACGTCAAGCCCTATTTTTTTCCCGGCGGCATAGCTTAAATCAATAATTCTTCCTTTTACAAAAGGACCTCTGTCGTTTATTCTGACTATAACGTTTTTTTTGTTTCTTAAATTTGTAACTTTTACTATCGTATTCATAGGAAGGGTTTTATGAGCGGCGGTTAGTCCATACATATTATAAACTTCTCCGTTACTGGTATATCTTCCGTGAAAATCGGGTCCGTACCAGCTGGCGACTCCCCTCTGACTCCATCCAATATTAACGCTATTTAAAGGATAATAAAATCTCCCGTTAACCGAATACGGTTTTTTTGTGGGTTTTTTTATTCCGGGTACATTATAAACTTTCGTTTCATATGTTTTGGTGCTACACCCAAAAAAAAATATCAATACAACTACTGTTAAAATTTTTTTCATTTCATCCCTTTATAATTTTTGAGGAATCTTTAAAATTTGTCCTATTCTTATTAAATGACCTTTTAATTCGTTAACTTTTATAATTTTTTTATAGCTTATTCCGAATTTCCTTGCAATTTTGCTAAGAGTATCGCCGGGTTTTACTTTATATTTTATATATCTTTTATTCAAAGGAATAATAAGCTTTTGATTTATACTTAAATATTTTCCGATTTTATTATAATCTTTAATCATTTTAATTTTTATTCCGAATTTTCTTGCTATTTTACTAAGCGTGTCCCCTTTTTTCACTTTATAAACATATAAATATTTTCCTTTACCCTTAAATTTCATTTTGAAATAAGCTAATTTTTGGTAAGGAATATATATATAATATTTGTAAGGAGGAGTAAAAGAATATTTTAAATGCATATTATGATTTCTTAAATTTCTATAATCGATATTTAAGAATTTAGCAACATAATATAACGATGTCCCAGGAGGTACCGTCACTTTATTAAATACTGGCGTTGAACCGCTGTTTAGAATGTAGGAATTCGAATATTTGATAAATTCATCGTTATTCAATAAAAAGCTTAATGAAATTATTTTTAAAATATATTCTCTCGTCTCTTTTGGTATATATTGTCTTTTTAAACCTTTTTGGAACCTTAAAAGTTCGGTTAAACTCACATCAATATGACTAAGCTCTTTATATACTTTGTAAAGTTTTCCAAAAGCCAGTCTTCCTCTTTGCTGATATTCTCTTATTATTTTTCTATAGTGTTTGATTTTAGGGTCTTTTTTACATCTTTTACCTATTATTTTACAAAGTTTGTCGACCTTTGCTCTTACCACCCCTTCAACCACCCTGGCTTCCCCGGCATTATATGCCATAACCGCCAAATACCATTTACCAAAAAAATTATGGAGATATTTTAAATATTCTATAGCCGCTTCTGTAGATTTGACAGGATCTTTTCTTTCATCAACATAATCATCAATTCTAAGTCCGAATCTTTTCGCAGTTTTAGGCATAAATTGCCAAAGCCCGGTAGCTCTTTTATGAGATTTGGCATTGAGTGTAAAATAACTCTCAGCCATTGCCACAGAAACCAGCTCTTTAGGAATGTGTGATGAGAGTATTTCTTCTTTTATAACAGGTAAAATTTCAAATCCGTTTTCTAAAATATTTAGAAAATAATGTTTTTTTCTATAAAGATACTCTTTATATTTTTCCTGAAGAGGCTTGTAAGTTAAAAAATTCTCTCTGATATCCAATGATCTTAAAATATTTAAATTTTTATTGTTTATTACATCAGCATTCAATCCGATAAAAAAACACAAAAAAATTACAATTTTTTTCATATGTTAAAAAGCCTTTTAGCATTTTTCGTAGTTATTTCTTCCACTTTTTCCGGGCTTATACCCCAAAGTTCGGCAATTTTATCCCTCACTAACGTCGTATACGCAGGCTCGTTTCTTTTTCCTCTATAAGGATGAGGTGTTAGATAAGGGGCGTCAGTTTCAATTATTACTCTGTCTTTTGGTATTTTAGGAAAAACATTTATAAGTTTTTTTGCGTTTTTAAATGTTATAACCCCTCCTATTCCATAATAAAATCTATCGGAGAATTTCAAAAGTTGCTCCGCAGCGTTATAACAGTGAAAAACCCCTTTTATATCAGGATGAGATTCAATTACTTTTACGCTGTCTTCGGTTGCATCTCTTATATGAACGATTATAGGTTTATCATATTCTTTTGCCAGTTCTATCTGTCTATGAAAAAGTTCAATTTGTTTTTGTCTTTTTTCAGGTTCTTTCACCCAGTGATAATCAAGTCCTATTTCTCCAACCGCCACACATTTCGGATGATTTATAAAGCATGTAATAAGTTTTTCATCATATTTATCTATATCAACCGGATGAAAACCTACCGCAAAATAGATATCATCATACTTGTCGGCAAGTTCCAATGCCCTTGGTAAATCTGCAGGATCAGCGGCAGGAATAATAAATTTTTCAACTCCCGCTTCTTTAGCTCTTTTTATTACCTCTTCCACATCTTCAATAAATTTTTTATTATCAAGATGCGTATGAGTATCTATTATCATTATTTTTTCCTTTAAACTGGTACTTTTTGTAACAACAATCTAAAACAAATGTACTAAAACTGTAAAGTTTCGTAACTTTTGACTATAATTGTACAAAAAAGGAGCTGCAATGGCAAACAAACCTACATTCACAAAAGAAGAAGCATTAGAGTATCATGCCAAACCGGTCCCTGGTAAAATAGCAATCGAAGTTACAAAACCGGTAAGAGACAGCAGAGATTTATCAATCGCTTACTCACCTGGTGTAGCGATTCCTTGTCTTGAAATCGACAAAGACGAACAACTTGCTTATACTTATACTAATAAAGCAAATCTCGTAGGAGTCGTAACAGATTCTACAGCGGTACTCGGACTTGGAACACTTAAACCGGTAGCGGGTAAACCCGTAATGGAAGGAAAAGCGGTACTGTTTAAAAAATTTGCTTTTATTGATGCTTATGATATTGAACTAAAAGAAAGAGACCCTGAAAAAATCGTAGAAATCGTAGAAGCAATTTCTCCTACATTCGGTGGAATCAACTTAGAAGACATCAAAGCGCCAAAATGTTTTGATATTGAAAAAGAAGCACAAGCAAGATGCGACATTCCTATTTTCCATGACGACCAACACGGAACTGCTATTATTTCATCTGCCGCCATTATAAACTGGGCAAAACTCGAAGGAAAAAAACTTGAAGATTTAAGAGTTATAATTATCGGTGCAGGTGCAGCCGGATTAGCCGCTGCTGAAATGTTTAAAGCGCTTGGAATTAAAAATATTGTTTTAACTGACTCTAAAGGAGCCATCACTAAAAAAAGAACCGACTTAAATAAATATAAAGAGCCGTGGGCAGTTGACGAAGACATTGAAACACTTGCCGATGCCCTAAAAGGTGCTGATGTAGTTGTTGGTAACTCAGTAGCAAACTGTATCACTCAAGATATGGTTAAAACTTTAAATCCAAACGCACTACTTCTAACTCTGGCAAATCCTGATCCTGAAATCAAACCTGAACTTGCTCTTGAAGTAAGACCTGATCTTTACATCGGTACCGGTAGAAGTGACTATCCGAACCAAGTAAATAACGTATTAGGATTCCCTTTCATTTTCAGAGGTGCTCTTGATACTCACGCAAAAGCGGTAAATATGGAAATGAAAATCGCAGCTGCAAAAGCACTTGCTGATTTAGCTGAAAAACCTGTTCCTCAATATGTAAAAGACGCTTATGGTGGAATTGATATAAAATTCGGTAAAGATTATATCCTTCCAAAACCATTCGATAGAAGAGTGTTTGTTGATGAATCAGCAGCGGTAGCAAGAGCTGCTCTTGAGAGCGGAGTTGCTAGAATTCAAGTTGATGATATCGATAAATGGATAGAAGGATACAGACAACATCTAATTAAAATGCTAAAAGAAAAAGAAGGAATCGATTACAACGCAGAATAATTCCTTTGCCCTTTCGGGTTTTTTTACTCAAATAAATTTTCTTCGACACTATCCTTAAATAAAACGCTCTAAAATTAATATTTAGGAACGAATTTTAAACTAACTGAATTTATACAGTATCTAAGCCCTGTAGGATGCGGACCGTCACCAAACAGATGCCCTAAATGTCCTTTACAATTAGCACACATTACCTCAACTCTCATCATACCTCCTGTGAAATCCGGCTTTTCTAAAATTTCACCTACAGGCATATAAAAACTTGGCCACCCGGTACCGCTGTCAAATTTATGTTCACTGCTAAAAAGAGGTTTTTCGCAGCACTTGCATAGATAAATTCCTGGAGTTTTATTATCCCAATATTCATTATTAAAAGCAGGTTCAGTACCTTTTTCGCATATTACATACTTTTCAAAAGGGCTTAATTCATTTTTACATTCGCACATATTATTCCTTTTGATATAATTTTATTAAATATTTAATTAAGATAAATTTTATCTAAAAATAGGAAAAAAATGAAAGATTTACATAGCATACAGCATTTAATAGAGGCTTTTGAAGAACTTCCAAGTATCGGAAGAAAATCGGCAACTAGACTGGCTCTTTCTTTAGCAAAAGACAAATTTAAAGCATTAAAACTTATAAACGCTATAGAAGAAGTAGTCACAAACGTAAAAACGTGCGAAGTATGCGGTAATTTCAGCGAACATGAAATTTGCAATATCTGTGATGACCCAAACAGAGATAAAATGCTGGCTATTGTCGAATCACCAAAAGATATTATGCTTATTGAAGAGAGCGGAAGCTATCACGGATACTATTTTGTATTATCTCATCTTGATGACGAACATATTCAAAAACTGAGAGATATTATAAAAAATAAAAAAATAAAAGAAATAATATTTGCTTTTCCTCCTTCGGTTGAGAGTGAAGCGAGAAGTTTATACTTAGAAGACAAATTAAAAGATCTAAATGTTGAATTTTCTCAAATAGCCCAGGGAGTTCCGACCGGAGTACATTTTGAAAATGTTGATATGAATTCACTTGCTAAAGCTATAAAACTCAGATTTAAAATGAATTCTTAAATTCGTTAAGATTTTTATATAATTCAATCTCTCCTAATCGCTCTTTTGGAATAAACGCACAGGATTTAAGCTCTTCATAAACATCACCTATAACACATATTCTAAAATTAAGCCCCAAACCGTATTTTAAAGCCCATACCATAAAAAGTTCGTTTAATGTTCCTATACTTCCTTTTTGAACTACAAAAAGTTCACTTCCTTCTATCAAAAGCTTAAGCCTCTCAAATAAATCTTTTGCCTGAATTCTTTTTGTAAGATAAGGATTTTTGGGTCTTATTTCATCAAAGTATTTAAGAGTAATGCCTATTACCTCACCTCCGGCAGCTCTTACTCCCCTGCTTACTGCTTCCATAAGTCCGCCATATCCTCCACATTTTACAATATATCCGCGGCTTGCCAAAAATTTCCCAAGCTCCACTCCCTCTTCGTAAAGATCAGGATTATCTACTTTACTTGCTCCAAACGTAGTGGCAATTTTCATAAATTTCCTTTAATTTTAAATTATTAATAAAATTTTCCAGTAAATTACATAATATACCATATTCCACCCACTATTATTTTCAATTATAAATAAAATATCATTCTCTTTAATTTTTTTTTAATTGAATAAAATTAAATTATTATTAATTACTACAAATTAACATAATAATCTTACTCTATATTGCTAAGTTCATCTCTATGAGGTTTCCAGCATTCGTTAAAGAACTTATTTTCACTTTTAAGTACTTTTTCATCACAATTATTTATAATTTTTTCAGCCCACTCTTCTATTTTTGCTTTTACCTCATCTCCCCATCTCATAAAATACCTGTCATAATCCTCATCGGTATATTTTTTATCCCCTACAAAAGGCCATCCGTCAAGTGCCTGTAGTTTAAAAATTTCATAAGTAGTCGTATCAAGAAGTGTTTCAGGTTTTTTGTATTTTTTTACTACCGCCTCTTTTTCCGTAGCAACTCGTCTTTTATAAGAGAGATTTTTAAAAATAGCATATTTTGTAGCTTCAGCTATCCCTATAGCTTTTGCGTGGGGTTCGTCAAATCCGAGTCTCAAAGCTCTTTTATATTGAAGTGCTGCCATTTTAGGAAAACGGTTGATTTTCATAGCATATCCTTTTTTTTATATTATAACTCTAAAATTGTACACCATCAATATAATACCACTTATTTTCTTTTATAAAACGACTTCTCTCATGCATTACAAAATTATCAATAAAAGCCTTAAATTCTACTATTGCTTCTTTCTCTCCGTCTATAAATTCAACAATCTCAAGTTTTTCAAAATCACTATTGCTAAATTCTTTAATAGATTTTTTCCATTCATCCAAATCTCTCTCATAATAAGGAGAAGCAGGATGAGTTGTTTTTATTATATAATCAACATTTCCCATAGCATATGCCGTAAATCTACTTTTCATAAGCAGCAAAGCATTCGGAGCGCTTCCGATTTTATGCCACTTATAACAGCAATCCTTATATTTTTTACCGCTACCACACGGACATTTTGTGTTTCTTGATATTTTCATGCTACTCCTTATATCACATCCCACCATTTCACAACGGCAAAACGGTTATTTCCGTAAACAGGCTTTACTTCATGAGCAAAAAGACCATGGCTTGGAAACACTATCATTTCCCCTGCTTTTGGCTTATGAATCACTCTATCACCATTTACGTATCTTAAATAACAAAACTCCACTTCCCCGCCTTCATAATCATCATTTAAAAACATAAGCGTTGTAAGTTTTCTCTCAGGTTTAACCACTTTATACCCCACAATTTTTCCATCTTTAACAATTTCGCTTGCATTATCAGCATGGCATTTGTAAAATCCACCCTCTTTATATTCAAGCACTTGAAGTTCAGTTCCCTTTAGGAAACTAACTCCGTAAAACCTCTCAGCTTCATCTTTTATTTTAAAAAAAGCTTTTTCAAAAACTTCTTTTATCTCACTTGTAGGGGCATGAATTATTGTCTTTCTTATACTCTCATCAAGCCCGCTTCCTACGAGTTTTGCTTTATAATCACAACTGCTTAAAGAATTTAATGCCTTTTTACAATCATCTTTTGGCACAAGATTTCCAAACATCAAAAAAGGATATTCGTTATAATGACTTGCAAGCGGATATTTTTCAAAATCCATTTGCCATATGTCGTCTAACGCATATATTCTTTGACTGATAGGAACCATAACCGCTCCTTAGTCAGATCTCATAATATGCGTTTTGTCCTTTTGCATTTAGAATTTTATTTATTTGGCTTCCCCCTTTTGCAAAAATTATATTTTCAGGCAAATTTTCATCATATTTTATCACTTTTTCATCAAAATTTTCACTCACAAAACTTAACATAATATTTTTACTCTTTGGATTGATATATATTTTTTCATCTCTTTGAAATTGCGAATTTAGGGCTTTGTCGTATTTTGCCGTTACAATTTCAAATAGTTTAGCACTATAATTAAAATCTTCAGTTAAAAACTTAAATTTTCCGTTATCCGTAAAAAAGCCTCCATTATAAGGAGGTTTGTCAAATATCTTTTTGCGATATAGTTCATCTCCTGTTTTTTCCAAATCAGCATTTAATATTTCATCAATATACTCATCTTCGCTTTTTAATCCGTCATATCCAAATTTTTCTATTAAATATTTTGTCAGTTCATATTCGGATATTTTCTCTCCTCCGCTCAAAAATTGATTAGATTTTTGAGCGATTACAAACTCGTGAAAATAACTTCCTCTAACGTCTTTCTTTTCATAAAAATCTTTTGTCGGAATAAACAGTTTCGCAATTTGCGCCGTTTCATCCATATATTTACCAAAAACTATTGTTGTTTTTTCTTTTAATTTTCTCCACTCTTTTCTATTCACAAAGCTTACAAGAGGATTTGCCGCCTGTACAAAAATAACGTCATAATCATCAAGGTTAATATCCCAAAACGCTACTTTGTTTTTATGATTTATACTGAAAAGATTGTTTATCCCGTATCCGCTGCTGCCAAGAAACGCAACTCCCCTGTCGCTTTTTCCGAAATAATCCAGCATATAAAACAGGCTGTCAATCGCCCATGTAGTTTTCCAGCATTCTTTGCATTTTGCAACTCCAAGACCTGTGAAAACAACGGCACTCTCTTTTATTGTTTTAAAAAGTTTCATTAAATTTTCATTATTTATTCCGCATTTTTTCATTAAATCTTTTTTATTATAGGAAAATACTATTCTTTTATATTCTTCAAAATTATCGCTTGTTTTATATTCACCGCTTTCAATTACTAATTGAGCAAGTAAAATTGCAAGATAAAAATCACTATTTGGTTTTACCTGTATGAAAAAATCCGAATTTTTAGCGGTTTTTGTTTCAATTACGTCAATTGTTACGGTAAATTTGTCTTTTATCATAGGTATTAAGTGAATGTTGGTTACATACGGGTTTCTGCCCCAGATTATTACATTCTTTGCGTTTTCAATAATCCAAGTCGGAAGTATGAGTGATTTTCCGCGTCCTTTAATTATCCCCTCTTCCCCAAGTCCGTCACATGTGGAACCCACGGCAAACGTGGCACCGTATTTTTCAAAAAATAACTTTGTAATATTTTGCATAATTCCCATATTCCCCGAGCCTTTTACAAAAAGTACTTTTTTTGGCTCTGTACTTTTCAAAATATCTTTTAATTTTTTAAGCGTATCACTTAACATAATATTCTTACCATTATATTTTGGAATATTTTCAGCAGGGAATTTGAAGTAGTTATTTAGTTTCCAGCAAAGATACGGAGTCGGAAAGAGCCCTTTAAATTTATTGTTTTGCAAATCCAAATTGCACGAATCCCAGCAGTCAAGCGGACAAAACATAAAAAACCTTTATTTTATTCTTATTTTACCGTCTTCCTGAATGATTTTACCTTCTCTAATTAATTCATTAACGGCCGATTTAAAAGCTTTTTTGCTGACTTTAAAATATTTTTTAATATCTTTCGGGTCTGATTTGGTAGTAATATTAATTTCGCCCCATTCTTTTAAGGTGTTGTAAACTTTATCCTTAACGTCATCCCTTGAGCCTATTTTTTGAAGTGAGAGATCAAGCTTCCCGTCATTTCGCACGTTTTTTACAAACGCCTTTTTCTTCTGTCCAACTCTTACATCTTCAAATATTTCATTATCAAAAAGCATACCCTCATACATATCATCGACTATACATTTATATCCAAGAGGAGTTTTGGCAATTATTATTATCTTAACCTCATCATTAACATCATAATGTTTTGCCTTTTTTATATGGCGTGAGAGTTTAGAATCTAAAAGCAGCCTGTCCGTTTTTTCGTCATATACGATTTTGCCTATTACGCTGTCGCCTTTATTTAGTTTCTTTTTCATATTTCCAAGCGGCAAAAACAAGTCTTTTGGCATTCCCCAATCCACAAAAACGCCGAATTTTGTAACGTCGACAACCCTGAATACTCCGAATTCCCCGTATTCGTATTTAGGTTTATCGGTGGTTGCCACGTATCTGTCTTCCGAATCGTTATAAATAAACACCTCAATCTCATCACCGATTTTCATATCATTTGTAACGTATCTGTTCGGAAGTAAAACAGAATCTCCGTCAAGGGCTTCAAGATAAAGCCCCTGTGGAGTTTTTTTGGAGATTTTAAGTCTGTTTAGAGAGCCGAGTTTAAGATATTCTTCAATCATACATTAAACCTGAAATGCATTACATCACCGTCTTGAACTACGTAATCTTTACCTTCAAGTCTCATGGCACCCGCTTCTTTTGCACCCTGCTCGCCGCCGTATTTTATAAAATCTTCATAGCTAATAACTTCTGCTCTAATGAAACCTTTTTCAAAATCAGTATGAATAACTCCCGCAGCCTGAGGAGCTTTTGTTCCTCTTTTAATAGTCCAGCTTCTAACTTCTATTTTCCCGGCTGTAAAATAGCTGATTAAATCAAGTTTTTCATATGCTTTTCTAATAATCTGGTCTAATCCGCTCTCTTTAGCCCCTAAGCTTTCAAGAAATTCATGCTTTTCTTCATCGCTCATATCTACCATTTCTTCTTCAAGTTTGGCGCAAAGTTTGATAACTTCCCTTCCGTGTTTAGCAGCGTATTCTTTAAGTGCTTTTACGTATTCGTTATCTTCCGCAAGACCCTCTTCATCTACGTTTGCGCCGTAAAAAATCTCTTTGTTTGTTAGAAAATTAAGTTCTTTTTCAAGTACTTTAAATTCTTCTTCATCTTTTTTAGGAAATGTTTTTACAGGATTACCCTCAGCCAACCATTCCATAAGTTCTTCTGCCAGTTCTAGCTGTTTTTTAGCTTCTTTGCTGCCTTTTGCCTGTTTTTGAAGTTTTGCTATTCTTTTTTCAAGAGTCTGCATATCGGCGTATAAAAGTTCCTGCTCTATTATTTCAACATCTCTTATAGGGTCTACGCTGTTTTCTACGTGAATTACGTTTGGGTCATCAAAGCATCTGACCATATGTAAAATAATATCGGTTTCCCTGATGTTTGCCAAGAACTGGTTTCCAAGCCCCTCACCTTTGCTTGCCCCCTTTACAAGCCCCGCGATATCGACAAATTCTATTGTTGAATACTGTATCCTCTCAGGATTTACAATTTTTGCAAGCTCTTCTATTCTTGCATCCGGCACCGGTACTATCGCTTTATTCGGCTCAATCGTACAAAACGGATAATTTTGCGCTTCCGCATTTTGAGTTTTTGTAAGTGCGTTAAATGTCGTCGACTTACCCACGTTTGGCAAACCTACTATACCAACTTTCATTTATTT
>JAMOTL010000095.1 GCA_027062285.1 Nautiliaceae bacterium | reverse complement strand
ATAGAGTTTAGAAAAGATTTGGGATATCCTCCTTTTAACAGGCTGTGTAAAATAGAATTTAGCGATAAGAAAAAAGAAGTGGCAAAAGAGAATATGGAAAAATTTTTGAAATGTATTGGGCAAAAAGAGGAATTGATAGGCTTTGGGGAGGCCCCAATTTTTAAACTTCAAAATAAATTCAGATTTCAGGTACTTTTTAAAGGAAAAAATCTTCAAAAAATTATTTATCCATGTATTGATTTAAAAACAGCAAAAGCCGATATGGACCCTGTCAGTTTTATTTGACATCATTATTAAATTTTTCAGGGTCTACGGCAACTCTGTAATTTGGGTCGTCTTCTTCATAAGTACAGTAAGGACCTGCTGTTTTTAACAGTTTTTTACACTCATTACTTAAATGTCTGATGGTGAGTTTTTTTCCGGCTTCTAGGTATCTTTTTGTGATTTTATCAATCGCTTCAACTCCGCTTGAGTCCATAACTCTTACGTTTTTAAAGTCCATTACGACTTCATTCGGGTCGCCTTTAACATCAAAACTTTCAAGGAAACTTCTGGTACTTCCGAAAAACAGAGGTCCTTCAAATTCATATATTTTTTTATTGCCTTCCATTCTTGTTTTGAAATATACTTTTGCGTGTTTCCATGCAAATACCAGGGCAGAAATTATAACTCCGCTTATAACGGCTACTGCTAGGTCGGTGAAAATAGTAATAAGAGTAGTTACTATTAAGACAAATGCGTCTTCTTTTGGCATTCTTCTTATCTTATCGATACTCGCCCATTCAAATGTCGCGATACTTACCATAAACATAATACCTATCAGTACGGCAAGAGGGATTTTTTCAATCCACTGAGATAAAAAGACCACAAAAAGAATTATTAAAACCGCAGCCGTAATACCTGATAGTCTTCCGCGTCCTCCGGATGTATGGTTAATAATAGTCTGACCAATCATAGCGCATCCCGCCATTCCCCCAAACATTCCGCTAACGGCATTTCCCACACCAAGAGCTTTTGCTTCTTTATTTCCGTTACCTCTCTCACCGCTCATCTCTTCTAAAACTTCAAGCGTTAAAAGCGATTCGATAAGTCCCACAAGAGCGATTATGATTGAATATGGAAGCACGGCTTTTATCACTTCAAAACTCCAAGGAACCTCAGGCAGGTGAAAAGATGGAAACTCTCCTTTTATGTGTGCTAAATCCCCGATTGTTTTGGTATCCAGATGAAACAGCCATACAATAGCGGTAATTACGATTATGGCTCCAAGACCAGCAGGTATTGCTTTTGTATATTTTGGGAGAAAATACATAATAGCCATCGTAAGCGCTACCAGGATATAAATTATATAGCTCTCCCCTTTAAAAAACTGAAGCTGAGAGTATGCGATAACGATAGCAAGCCCGTTTACGAATCCGTAAACCACAGGCATAGGTACCAGACGAATGAATTTGGCAAATCCTAAAATACCGATTATCAGCTGAATAAGGCCTGCTAAGATTGCGGCTACGTACAGATATTCCACTCCGTATTTTTGAACAAGTGCTACCACCACTACAGCCACACTCCCCGCAGCACCGCTAATCATTCCGGGTTTTCCTCCAAAAGCCGCGGCAATAAGTCCTAAAATGAACGCCGTATATAATCCTACTACCGGAGATACGCCGGCTACGAAACTAAAAGCTATTACTTCCGGGATAAGAGCAATTGATACTACAATTCCCGCTAAAACATCGTTTTTAACGTTTTTTGAGTTATAATTTTGTAAAATTTTAGAAAACAAGTATAATCCTTTATAGATTTTTAAGGCGCGAATTATACCATAATTAAAGGAATTAAATGTTTGAAAAAAAAGGCGAATATTTTACCAATAAAGACGAAGAGTTTTTAAAGAAAAGCGATTTGGTGATTTTTTATAACACAGAGCCTAAAAAGTTTGTAAAAGATTATGTTGTTATGGGAGGAAAAGAAGAGTTTTCAAAAGTTGATATTCCAAAAGCCTCAAAAAAACTGCCTCTTTTACTGGCAAGACTTGCTTATGTTTTTGAAATATATGATGAAAATTTAAAAGAAGATATGGATTTTGAAGATTTTGTTGAGGTTGTTTTAAAATCCGTCAGAGTTAAAAAAGAGATACAAAATCATGATACAACGTTGGAAGAAGTGGCCGGAGTTTTGTATCTTATGGACAATGCCGAAAAAATAAGCGTAATTATCGGTGAGGTTGATGAAGAAGAGATGGAAAACCTGCTTAGCTTTCTTAAAATGTTTGAGAGTAAAATAGGTATTTTTTCAAAAAACGAAATAGATTTAGATTTTGAATTTTACGGAATATAAGGAGAGGAAATGGATTATTTGTTAAATACTTACACAAGATTTGACGTAGCTTTTGTTAGAGGAGAAAATGCGACGCTTTGGGACAGGGATGAAAATGATTATATTGACTTTACAAGCGGTATTGGAGTTGTGAGTGTTGGGCATGCGAATGTAAGACTCGCAAACGCGATATGTGACCAGGCAAATAGAATTATTCATATCTCAAATCTTTTTAGAATTCCGCCTCAGGAGAAACTGGCTGAGATGCTGATTGTAAGAAGTCCTATGGAAGAAGGGGGAGTGTTTTTTTGTAATTCTGGAGCGGAAGCCAATGAAACGGCACTTAAAATTGCCAGAAAATACGGAGAAGTAAACGGAGAGATTAAAAGATATAAAGTAATTACGCTTGAAAATTCGTTTCACGGAAGAACCATATCTACTCTAAAAGCAACGGGACAGCCGAAATTTCATCAATATTTCGGGCCTTTTCCAGATGGATTTGATTATGCAAAAGATATTGATGACATTTATAATAAAATAGACGATAAAACGATTGCCGTTATGATTGAACTTATTCAGGGGGAGGGAGGAGTTAATCCATTCGATATGGAAAAAGTTCAAAAGCTTGAAAGAGAACTTAGAAAAAGAGATATTCTTTTAATAGTTGATGAGGTTCAGACGGGAATATATAGAACGGGTGAATTTTTAGCCAGCAATCTTTATAATATTACTCCCGATATTATAACCCTTGCCAAAGGTTTAGGCGGCGGAGTTCCTATCGGGGCCGTGCTGACGTCTCTTACGGATGTATTAAAACCAGGAGACCATGGAAGCACGTTTGGGGGTAATTATCTCTCAACAAGAGCGGGAATAGAAGTTTTATATATTTTAGATGAATATTATAAAAGCGGACAGCTTAAAGAGACTATTGAATATTTTGACAATAAACTTGTGGAAATCGCCAAAGAATTCCCAAGTCTTTTTGACAGCGTCAGCGGATATGGGCTTATGAAAGCCTTAAAAGCCCATACGGCTGAGATTAGAGACGAAGTTGTTAAAAAATGTTTTGAAAACAGAGTGCTTGTATTAAAAGCCGGTGAGAAGTCTGTAAGATTTCTGCCTCCACTTACCATTACCCAAGCGGAAATGGACGAAGGCTTTGACAGAATGAAAAATGCC
>JAMOTL010000094.1 GCA_027062285.1 Nautiliaceae bacterium | reverse complement strand
CCGCTTAAAGAGTGCTTTTCATAAAAAACTCTATTATCCTCAACATCAATCCCGTTTTCTTTTAATATGTTTTTAAAAATAGTGGCGTTTTGTTCTATTAAAGTAATAAAAGGCAAAAGATAAAAAACTTTTTTATTAAATTTTAAAGCCAAATTAATCAATGAAAAAGTTTTCCCAGCCCCCGTTGGAAGTTCTAAAAAATAAGCGTCATATTTTGTATCTAAGTTTGAAACAACGTTATAAATTTTTTCCCTAACCTCATCAATTTCATATCTTTTTTTTATATGTTTTTGCTTATAATAATCTACAAAATCACTGCTTAATTTAATCTTTATCTCTTCAACATCTCCTTTAAAAATAGCATTTTCTTTATCAGCAGATATTAAAGCAGAAAAAATTACCAAAAAATCCCAAAAATCCTTTTCTTCAACCTCAATATCAAATCCCCACATATCATCAATTTTTTCTTCTAAAAATTCTATAAAATCATCAAGCTTAAATTCAATCCTAAAAACTTTATAAATCTCTTCAACTTCTTTGTCAATATTTCTTGCAATTTCAAGTAAAACTTCTTTCTCTTTTTCACTTACTCTTGTCATATCCTCACAATCTTCTAAATTGAGATGATGATACCTTATAGCCATAAAGACATAAGGATTTTTTGTAATAAAATAACCAAAAAAAGCAGAAATAAGCCCGTGATTTGAAAATCTTGATTTTTTACCAGTTTTTAATCTTTCTTGAAAAAAGATTGAGGCTTTTCCAAAATCGTGCATTAAAGCAGCTTTTACCGCTAAATCTTTTACCTCTTCATCAATACTTAAACCATCAACTCTTTTTTTAACGCTTTTTGCTACATCTTCTAAATGTTTTATCAAAAGAGTATCAGGATGAGAGAGAAGTTTAAATGAATCTAAGGGAGTAGTTTTTGTAGAGAAAAAATTCATTTTTAATTTCCTTTTTATTCAACACTTCAAACTCATCCATAATAACCACCATCTCTTTTGTAATAGGCAAACTTCTTTCACTCTCAAATCCAACAGGAATTAATTCGTTATAAAATCTTGTAGGTTTTATTAATCTAACTTTTACCAAATCCAACTCAAAAAAAGATTTTATCTTACTTATCCCTTTTTCAAGTTCAATTATTTCTTGAAACAGCTTAAGCTTTGCAAAAGCGTTTGCCACTCCCAAATAGGGCTCATATACATAAAGGTTTTTTCTAATCCTATCTTGTAATTCTTCTAAAAGCTCATCTTCCATTGAAACAAAAATATCCCAAGAAGAATTTTTTAAAAGCTCAAACGTTGTTGGACTTCTTTTACTTGGTCTTCCACTTCCTACAATTGGAGGCTTTATCAAAGGATTCACAAATTCATTTAACTTTCTATCATATCCAAAAGTAGCACTTTTACCTTGAAGCAAATTAAATCTTGTGGTATATTTTTTAAAATCCTTAACTACAACGCTGTATTTTAGATTTTTTAACCTCTCTTGATATTCATCTCTTCTAAACCCCAAAATACCTCCAATCATTCCGGCAATTGCCGTTTTTGGAGGAATGATAAAAGATTGGGGCTGATTTTTGGTATATGGTTTTGTAAAAAGCGCATATTTTCCACTTAAATTAAATCCGATTACTTTCATTAAATTTCCTTAATATTAAGCCCTTTTATTGTAAAAAATTTTTTTGAAACGTTTAAGCCCTTAAAATCCTCTTTACTAAAACTATTCTCATCAAGATAAATATTTACATTCTCAATAATATCGCTGTTTTTATTAATAAGCTCAAACAACTTGCTAAAATCTAAATCTTCCTTTATTTCACTAAACTCTCTATATTCCTTATCCCTAACACTTATAGCTTCATCCAAATCGGCTATTTTTGAATAGTTGTCTTTATAATTAATCTCAATCAAAAGCCTGCTTGTTTGTGAATTTTTTGAACGGGTATTTTTAGAATTAATCTCTTGCCATAAAGCTATTTTCATCTTCTCTAAATCTCTTTTACTAACTCCGTTTTCTTTTCCTACAATAGGATTATAATATCCCGTTACCACAAAAAGCCCGTATGGCAAATATGAATAAGTAGCAATGCTTCCCTGAGTTTTTCCGGATTTACTTGTCATAATTGTAGTATTTTGAGTTGTAATTAAGCTAACTTCATTAATTGAAGGATTAAAAAGCATAAACTGAACCGCACCTGTAAGTTTATTGTCTTTTTTTTCACTTGTAACAATCCCAAAAAGCCTAACATCAATACATTTTTCTTTTACATTATCAAGCGTTTTTAGTTTAAACTTTTCTTCAAGCTCTTTTTTTCTATCTTCCGTTGTTCCTTTACTTGTTTTATCCGAATAAAACACTACATCACCATCACCAAAAGGGTCGTTATCCAAAAAATCCCTTATATATCTTTTTATCCTAACATCAGAAACCAAAGCTTTTCTTGACTCTTCATCATATCTCTGCTCTCCCGTAAAAGGGTCTCCATTTGGAATAGTGTTTTTTGCATCAAACAAAAAAATAAATTCTTTCTTATTCATCACTCTCTCCTTTTAAATAGTTATAAAGTTCATCTCCTAAAAACAGACCAAAAATAAACTCATCTTTATCAAACTCTTTCATATTCGCAATAATCTCACTCGCACACTCAATATTGATATCTACCTTATCGCTTTTTTGATGAAGCTTAGCCCTCTCAAAAATCGGATTTACAAATTTAATCAAAGACTTTTTGTCTCTTCCAAGCTTCTTACTAACAAAAGCTAAAACTTTTTTATCAAAATCATTAATTGAAAAACTTAGCATCTTCAAAATCAAACCTATACACACTCCAACTTTTGCACTATCGCTGTTTTTAATAAGCTCAAAATTATTTAACACAAACTCTAATCTTTCTTTATAAGAATTTCCTTCAATTTCTCTCACACTTCCTCCTTTAAGCCAGATTAAAAAGAGATAAAAGCTTAAATAAAACCTATCTCTCTCGCTCTTTTGATTAATCAAAAACAAAATTCTCTTAAAATTAAGCCTTTTGTTTAAAACTATCTTACTAAAAACATCTATAAGTTCTCTTTTGTTTTTATCTCCTTCTAAAACCCTACTCAAAATCCCCACCCAATGAAGAGTTTTAGTTTCAAATATATCTTCAAAAATTTTTCTTAAACTTTCATACTCTTTTTCTATCTTTACAAGAAAAGTTGGCATTACATCTTTTATATAAGCAATTATCTCTTTACTTCCTTGGGCTGGGGATGTATGAAAATAAAAATTAATCAAAACATTTTCCCTAAGTTTATATCCGGCTTTATCTAATAAAGAAACTAAACCTCTATAATTCTTTTCACTCTCACCAACTAACATCTTTTCAAACTTTTGTAAATATTCAATCTCAAACGCACTTGCCGTAACAAACACCAACTGATTTAAAATCTTGTATCTGTTAAAATTCTCTAAATACTCTTTTCCGGCAAAAAAATACTCAATTGCTTTTTTTGAGATTAAA
>JAMOTL010000093.1 GCA_027062285.1 Nautiliaceae bacterium | reverse complement strand
TTTTTATTAAATTTTCGTAGCTTGTAACCCTGTCACTCGGGTGTGCTTTGAATATAAAATCAAAATCAAACTCATTGGCAATTGAATTAATAATTTCAAAAAATTGCTGCATTGATTTTATCCAAGGGGAAAAATATATAATTTGAGAGTCATAATTTACCTGAAGTGGAATAAAGATGTATTTTCTATTTAAATCAAGCTCATTACCTTCAAGCTTTTTAACGGGGGCGCGGGGAATCAGCTCTTTTGGCAGAGGCTTTTTATAATATTCAAGATTTTCATAAAAGCTTTTATCCCTTGGGACAGAATTTAGAGCGTTTACTCCTTTACAGTCGGCTTGGGTAGTATCCGGTAAAAAGCCGTTTTCAAAATAGATTTTTTTTACATCGAATTCGTTGATAATAAACTGAGGGTATTTTATTCCGTTCCAGATACCTATGAGTCTCGGGTTGTATTTTTTTATTATTTTTTTGTATTCACAGTAAATCAAACGGCTTTCCATTTGAAGGTACTTTTTATAAAGATTAAGCCTTAAACCCGAATATTTGTTGTGTAATTCTTCAAACTTTTTACTTAAATCAATCTTTGAGGCATTGCAAAATGAAAATTTAGCCCTTATTACTTTTGAAGAAAAAGGAAGATTTTCTGCTAGAATATTAAAATATTTTTCTTGGTGATTATTGTGAGCTATAAATAATATATCCATATAAACCTTTTTTATATAGAATTATAACTTAAAGAGGAAAAAATGAAAAAAGTAGCTATGCTTGGACCAAATTTAGAATCTCCTGGAGGTGTTAATGTTGCTATAAAGCATTTAAAAAAGTTTTTTGAAAAAAAAGGAATAGAAGTTCATCTTTTTCCTGTTGGGAAAACCAATATAAAAGAAAATGAATATATACATCCGATTAATACAGATATAAAAAAAGAACAAATAAAAATTTTTAATGATAAATTTAAAAAATTTAACTTTGATTTGGTTATTGCTAATAATCTTCGTACAAGTTTTCTTTTATCTTCTTTTTCAAAGAATAAACCCCTTAATGATTTATATGTTATTCATCAGGGTAGAATTTTGCAAAATAAATTTAAATGGTTTCATTTTAAACAAAAGAGTAAATTTAAGAAAATTTTTACCGATAAAAAAATAGTTTTATTTAATAACTGTTCCAAAGAGAGTTTTATAAAAAAGTTTAATATAAACGCTCAATATTTTATTATTCCTAATGCTTTTGATTTTGAGGAGATTAAAAATAAATCTAATAAATTTAATATAAAAGGTAATTATATTTTAGGTGTAGGAAGATTGGAGAAAAATAAAAATTATGATTATTTATTAAAAGCATATGCTGTTAGCGGGATAGACAAAGAACTTTGGTTGTTAGGAGATGGAGAAGAAAAAGAAAATTTACAAAAGCTTGCAAAAAAATTAGGTATAGAAAAGAAAGTTAAATTTTTGGGATGGCAACAAAATCCATATTCTTATATTAAAAACGCTTCTCTTTTAGTCCATCCTTCAAAATTTGAAGCATTACCAACAGTAATTATAGAATCATTGATTTTAAATACTCCGGTAGTTGCTACTGATATAAAGTGCGGTCCTAATGAAATATTAACTGAAGAATTAAGTGAATTTTTAGTGCCTTTAAATAGAGTTGATATTTTAGCTGAAAAAATTTATAAAGCATTGGAAAATTACCCTGAAATAAAGGATGAGTATATTGAAAAGTATAAACTTGAAAACGTCGGCAAAAAATATCTTGAATTTTTGTACTAAAGTAAAAAATTTTTTATTAATAATTTTTGCTTTTATTTTTCCTATATCTTTGGCTGCTGCTAATATTTTATTAGGTATCTTGATACTTTGCTGGATTATAGAAGGAAACTGGGAATTTAAATTTAAAAAAATAAAAAATAATAAATTGATATGGATTATTTATTTAATTCCTTTTATATTAGCAGTTTCTACCTTATTAAGTAGTTCAAGTACAAATGGATTTTTAGTAAGCAGCGGATATAAAAACGAATATCAGTTTATTTTTAAACATTTTTTGTGGTTAAATAGTCTATTCTTGATATTGATTACTTCAGAAGTTAATGTTAAAAAAATTTTAAGCGCATTTTTATTAGGAATGTTTTTTAATGAAATTGTTAGTTATTTAATATTTTTTCATTTAATAGATATTAATTTTTTCAAAAATTTAGGATTACTTTCAAGAGGGGTGAAATATTATGACCCTTCTCCTTTTATGCATCATACGTTTTATTCGTTATTTTTAGCCGTGTCGATTTTAATTATTCTTGATAATTTAAAAAATTTTAACGGTTTGCTTAAAATTTTAGCAATAATATTTTTAATAAGTGCGACAATTAATTTATTCATCAATGGAGGAAGAACTGGTCAATTAGCATTTTTTTTGGGAATAATTGTTTATATAACTTTAAAATATAAAAAACTTAAGTATATAATTGGTTCTATTATGTTATTAATCACAGTATTTATAGGAGCTTATTACTTTAGTCCAATATTTAAAAATAGAATTAACAAGGGTGTAAACAATATCGAAAAAGTATGGATGGAAAATAATTATAATACTTCATGGGGAGTAAGAATAGGTATAGATAAAATGAGTATAGAAATTTTAAAAGAGCCTAAAAACTTTTTATTCGGATTAGGAGCTGGAGAAGCAAAAAAAAGTTTTTTTGAATATGCAAAACAAGATAAAAATATATATAAAGCGATTAAAATTGTAAAACATTTGCATAATCAATATTTACAACTATGGATTGACGGAGGGATAATGGCATTTTTATTAATTATTTTATATTTTGTTTATTTATATAAATACTCTCCAATTCCTTTGACAGTAGGGATTATAGCAATATTTGCTTTTTCTTTTATAGCCGATGTTATGCTGTATCGGCCTAAGCCTTATATATTGTTTTTATTTATAAGTGCGGTTTTGGTGAAACTTTATTCTTCCACCTATTATGAAACCAATAGTACTGGTCGGGATGGTTTTTAATCATATCTTTAATTACGTCCGCCTGCCACTTGGTAAAGCTTTCAATGGTGTTCGTATTTTTAAATTCTTTTGATGGTTTGAATTCTATTACATACTTACCGTTTTTTTTGTAGCTGAATCCGGGAATCACGATGGCTTTTGTGGTTTTTGCAAGTTTTGATACGGCGGGATTGAATTTAGTCGGTATAAAAAAATCAACTTTCGGAGCGTCTTTATTTACTGTTCTTTGGTCTATAAGCACTCCTAAAATTCTTTTTTCACGAAGAAGTGATTTTATTATTTCCCTGGAGCTTCTTTTTTTGTTTATAAGTTTTATATCTTCATTTCCTCTGATTCTTTTGAAAAATTTATTTATTTTAGGGTTTTCTATTTCTCTCATAATAACCGCCATCGGTTTTTTGTATCTTCTGACTATAAATTTCGGGCTGATTTCCCAGTTTCCAAAATGAGCAGTTACCAAAATAATAGGTTTTTCGGATTTGAGGGCATTTAAGATATATTCTTCTCCGATTACCTCTATTTCATCAAGTTTTTTAGGATTTTTTTTAAATTCAATCGTATCTTCAAAAAAAGTCAGAAAATTTTTATATGTGTTTTTAGCAATTTTTGTTTTTTCTTTTTTAGATTTTTCCGGAAAAGCAATATTAAGGTTTTTTAAAACTATTGGTTTTCGGAAAAAGTCAAGGTGATATATTATCCACCATAATTTGCTTAACATTTTGATTGAAGCGAGCGCATAGAATATTCTAAACAGATAATACATTTAAAATCCTGTCGACTATCATTTTAGCTCCGTTTTTTTGGTTGATTTTACTTAAGTTTAGTGAAATATCAGTTAATTTGGCATCAAATATTATATCTAATACTTTTTTTGGGGTGATTTTGTTTTGTCTTATTGCAAATCCAGCGTTTTTGTCCGCTAAAAATTTTGCGTTGTGGTATTGATGGTCTCCTACGGCGTAAGGGTAGGGAATAAAAAGAGTCGGTATTTGGTTTGCCGCAAGTTCAAAAAGAGTCGATGCTCCCGCTCGCGAGATAGCAAAATCGGCTTTTTTTATTTTTTCTATGAGGCTTTTATCAAAATCAAACACTTCAGCATCAATTCCTTTTGATTGGTAAAAGTTTTTTACTCTCTGAAAATCTTTTTTTCCTGTCTGATGGATGATTTTTATTCCTCGTTTGTCAAGCTCCTCAGCTATATTTATAGCAAGATCGTTTATAGCAACGGCCCCCTGGCTGCCTCCAAGGAAAATGACGGTTTTTAGCTCATTTCTAACTCTAGCCGTCTCAAAAAATATATCTTCTACTGGGTAAGGGTCATCATAGAGGAAAGTATTGAAGAATTTTTTTGAAAAAGGTTTTAGAATTTTATTAAGTGAACCTATGTGAGCGTTTTGTTCGTGGATAAAAAGTGGAATGTTTGATAGAATTGCCCCAAAACTTGCAGGAGCTGCGCTATATCCACCGACGCTGAAAACGGCTTTTATATTATGTTTTTTTAATATCTTTTTAGCCTCAAAGGAGAGTTTTAAGATATTAAAAAGTGATGACACTTTACCAATACCTTTTTTGTTTACAACTCCCTCAGAATTTAAAAAATAGCACTTCTCAAACCCTGCGTCATTTTCAAACCATTCCCTGTCCGCTCCTTTTGTAGAGCCTATGTATATAGGTTTTATTTCTTTTTTATTCAATTCTTCTTTTATAACTTTAGCGATTTTGAGATGTCCTCCGGTACCGCCGCCGGTAATAGCTATCATATTTTTGCCTTTTTGCTAATCATCAGTACCATTCCTATTGCCGTAGCAAATGCCATAAGTGAGCTTCCTCCATAACTCAAAAACGGAACCGTTAGTCCTTTTAGCGGAAAAAGTGAAGTAATACCAAGACCGTTTAATAAAAACTGGATTCCTATAAGAGCGCCTATACCAAGAGCAAATAACTGATACTCTTTTTTTTCGCTTCTATTGGATATTTTGAAAATCCTGTATAAGAGCACGGCAAATAACCCGAAAATTATCGTTATACCTATTAATCCCGCTTCTTCCGCAATACCTGCGAGTACGAAGTCTGTATGAACGTCGCTTAAATATCCGAGTTTAAAAACTCCGTTTCCGATTCCCTTTCCAAAAATTCCTCCGTGATGAATTGCGTTCATGGACTGAATTACCTGTCCGTAATTTGCTATAGAGCCTTCAACTATCGGTTTTTGAAAAAAGTTTGAGCTCATAGTATATAGCCAGTTTTCTATCCGGGCAAGCCTGTAAGGTTTCGACATAATGGCTATAACAGCAATCACTATACCTAAAAGTCCGATAAGTCCCAGAGTCTTTCCTCTTCCGCCTGCACCTATCAACAAAATGATAAATAATAAAAGCATAACTACAACCTGTCCTAAATCAGAGAGGAGCAGGGATATAAAAGTCCAAAACATTCCGAAAAGCACCAAATAAGGAAATAAGGTTAAGAAATCATCTTTTAAGGTTTTAGATGTTTTTATTTTATTTATTTTTCTGGTAAAAGACCACGCAAGAAAAAAAACAACTCCTATTTTAAAAAATTCAACCGGAGAAAATTTTAAGAAACCGATTTTTATCCATCTTTTAGCTCCGTTAATTACGGGAGCTATACTTTCGGGCAAAAAGGGAAGTATTATTACTAATATTCCGGATGTCATTAATATAGCAAAACCTATAATATTGAACCATTTTTCCGGGTCAAGGCGCGAGAGAAAATACATCCACGCAAATCCTAAGGCTGCAAAAATTAAATATCTACCGAAAAAATGATACTCGCTTAAGTGTTTTTTCATTTCTAAAAAAACAGGTAACGAGTAAGAAAATACTGCTCCTATCAGCATAAGAATGGCAACTATTATAAAAATTAAAGTATCTACTTTTTGCAATAAGTTCCTTTATAAAGTATAATAATTTAAAATTTTATCATATTTAAGTCAGGAAGTTTTGCCAAAATTGCGGAACGGTTTTTGCTTGAATTAACAAAAAGGCTTGAAAATGGCTTTTGAAATTTCAAAAAGTTTCAATTTAATGGAAAAAGCACTTCATTACAGAAAAATCCGTCAGGATATGATTGCGGGAAATATAGCCAACGCCGATACGCCGTTTTACAGACCGAAAGACATCAGGTTTGAAGATGCTCTTGAGAGTGAAGTTCAAAAAACTTTCGGTAAAAAAAGCAAAAAACTTGAACTTGCCGTAACGGCTCCGGGGCATTTAAAACCAAAAAACGAAACAGACGCTTTAAAACCGGTTGTTTTCTACAGAGACGGACATTTAGCAAGAAATGACGGTAACAGCGTAGATATCGATGTTGAAACTACTGAAATGGCAAAAAACAATATGGCTTATAACGCTACGATAGCAGCACTTAGAAAAGACATTGAAATTTTTAAAGCCGTAATAGATTCAAGCAGAAACATATAGGAGTGAAAAATGGCTTTTTTGAATAGTTTCGATATTTCGGGATACGGGCTTTCGGCGCAGAGATTCAGAATCAATATCGTATCGGAAAATATAGCAAACGCCAATACGACAAGAACGCCTGAGGGCGGACCTTACAGAAGAAAAGAAGTCATATTTAAAGCGGTGCCTTTTGAAACGCAGCTAAATAAAGAAATAGAAAAAAATTCAAGATTTCATAAATATGAAAATCCGCTTGATGAAACGGGAGAAGATTACGCAGTGCCAAAGCCGCCTATTGAGACTGTAATTGTAGATAAAATCGTAAGAGACGATTCAAAACCCATTTTAAAATACGACCCTACTAATCCTGATGCGGATGCTAACGGATATGTAGCGTATCCCAATATTAATCCTGTAGTGGAAATGGCCGATTTAATAGAAGCGACACGGGCGTATCAGGCAAATGTAGCGGCTTTTCAAAGTGCCAAATCAATGGCTCAAAATGCGATAAACATATTACAAGGATAGAAAAATGGCTTTTATAAATAAAATAAGCAGTGCGGGAAGTTTAGCTCAATTAAATTTAAATAAAGCGAAAGATTCAAAAGATTTTGATTTTGCAGAAGTTTTAAAAAAAGAAGTGGAAGAGACGAATAAAATAATGGAAAAAGCGGAGATTGCCGAAGCGGAAATTGCCAGCGGTCAGGTTGAAGATTTGGCAAAAGCGAGTATTACCATTCAAAAAGCCGAAATGAAAATGAAAATGATGCTTGAAGTGAGAAATAAAGCCATTAATGCGTATAAAGAACTTCTAAAAACTCAAATTTAATGAAAAACTACAGACTTCCTGTTATTTTCATTCTTTTTTTTATTGTTATTGCCGTATTATATGCAGCTTTTGTTTTTTTAACTATTGCAAAACCTAAAAATTATTTCGAACCTTATGCCGTAAGAAAAGAAAGCGCGGTGAGAGGTAAAGTTTTTACCGATAATTACACGCTTGCCAAAAGTGATAAACTTTACGGTATTTTTATTTATCCCGATTTTATAGATCCTCAAAAAAAAGAACTTTTTTACAACCTTTTTTCTATCTATTCCGGTATTTCTGTTAAAGAGATAAAAAGAAAGGTATATTTATATACGAAGAAAGGCATTAAAAGGGTTTTGGTGGCGAAAGTCGATTTAAAAACAAAACAAAATCTTTTATATCTTAAAAAAGTTCTGGATAAAAAAAGGGTTTTTTTAGCAACAAAAAGCGGGATAAGAAGAGGATATGAAGTACTGAGTCTTGATTTTAAAAGAATTTATCCGTATGAAGATTTATTTGAGCCGTTTTTGGGAAGATACAGAAAAGATATAAAAAGAGGGGAAAACGGGATAGAGGAGTATTATGATGATTTACTCAGGGCTAAACGAGACGGAATAAAAAAAGGTTACAGAGATGTTTTTGGGAATATTATTTATGACGGAAATGCTGTTGTAAAACAGCCTAAAAACGGAAAAGATTTAAAACTAAATATAAATCTTGTGCTTCAACGGAAAATAGAAAAGTTTTTGGATTATCAAAAAGAAAAATTTAAAGCAAAAGAGGTAATTGCTGCGGTAATGGATTCAAAAAGCGGTAAAATTATCGCTATTGCCACCTCAAACAGATATAATCCCTTACATATTAAACAAAATGATATTCCTAATATGAAAATAAGCGCCATAAGAGAACTTTTTGAGCCGGGGTCGGTTATGAAGCCTATAACGTTTGCCATTCTTTTGGAAAAAAACAAAGTTAATCCGTATGAAATAATAAAAGGATATAACGGAAAATGGAAGCCTGAATGGAGAAAAACACCAATAAGAGATGATGATCCGTTTGACTGGCTCAGTGCCGAGAATGTAATAGTATATTCCAGTAATATTGGGATTTCTCAGCTCGCTTTAAGACTTACAAACAAAGAGTTTTTAGAAGGGCTTAAAAAGTTCGGATTTTCTAAAAAAAGCGGCATTGATTTGCCGTATGAAATAAAAGGCAGGCTGAGAAGTTTGAAATTATTACATTATCCCGTGTATAAATCGACTACTGCTTACGGATATGGAATTTTGGTAAATTTCGTTCAGCTTTTAAGGGCTTATAACGTTTTTAATAATAAAGGCGTAATGGTAAACCCGAAAATTGCAGACGTTCCGAGTGAAAAAATAAGGGTTATAAGTGCTAAAAATGCCGAAATTATGCTTAAAATTTTAAGAAAAGTCGTTTTAAAAGGAACAGGTAAAGCGGCATTAGTTCCGGGGCTTTTTACAGCCGGAAAAACAGGTACGGCTCACGTATCCGTTGGTAAAAAAGGATATCAGCAAATTTATAACTCTTCATTTTTCGGGTTTGTAAACGACGGGGAGCACAGATATACCATAGGTGTGACGTTTTTTGATATAAAGGCTAAATGGCCTAATTACTTTGCCTCAAGTTCAGCCGTACCTACATTTAGAAAAATTATTGATATAATGATAAATCAGAATTTAATAAAGGCACCGGATGGAGAAAAATGAATACTTTTTGAGGCTTATGGATATATTGAATTATAAAATTTTATCTCTTCCTCTTTATAAAATAATCATAGCGATAACCGTATTTTTTCTGTTTTTGTTTTTTCGTAAATTATTTACTCTTTTTATTCTTAAATTTTTGAGAGTTCTCGTTCGAAAAACGAAAACCGATTTGGATGACAAATTTTTAAAAGCTATAAAAGAACCGCTTAAATTTTTATTTGTAATTGCGGGACTTTATTTTTTCTTCTATTTTCTTGAAGTTGACAGCTTAGTTATTATCCATGTTTTAAAAGGGCTTTTGATTGTAGATATTTTCTGGGCGCTTTATAACATAATTACCCAGTTTGAAGAGAATGTTTATAAAATTTTGGGCAAATTCGGCAAAGCCAGCCGAGAACTTGCGAGTTTTCTTATTAAAATTACTAAAATTTTAATAATTTCCATAGGAATAATAGCTTTATTACAGGACTGGGGAATAAATGTAACCGGATTTATAGCGTCTCTTGGACTCGGCGGGCTTGCTTTTGCGCTTGCGGCAAAAGATACCGCAGCTAATATTTTCGGAGGAATTGCTATTTTAACGGATAATATATTTAAAATAGGTGAATGGGTTAAAATAGGCAGTGCCGAAGGAATAGTGGAAGATATAGGAATAAGGACTACTAAAATAAGAGCGTTTGATAAGAGGCTTATTATCGTTCCGAATGCTTCCATAGCCAATTCGAATGTAGAAAATTTCAGTCGTCGTGATAAAAGAAGAATTATGATGAGAATCGGACTTGTATATGATACGCCGATTGATACTATTAAAAAAATAGTAAATGATATTCGTCAGATGCTTTTAAATCATCCTGATATTGCTAAAGATGAGAGTCTTTTGATATACTTTGATGAGTTTGAAGATTCGAGTTTAAGTATATTTTGTTATTTTTTTACCAATACTGCGGTATGGAGCGAATATTTGCGAATTAGGGAAGATATTAATTTAAAAATAAAAGAAATTGTTGAGAAAAACGGCAGTGCTTTTGCATTTCCGAGTAACAGTATTTATTTTGAAACGCCTTTAAGGTTAGAAAATGAAAAAATATAAAAAACTTGCAATATTAATTGGAAGTATAATAGTTGTTTCTTTTTTGACTTTAATTTTGGTTTATAATTCTCCTGTAGGTGAAAATTTTTTAAAATCCTATATTTCTTCAAAACTGAAACTTCTCAATAGATTTGAGATTGAGGACTTTAATTATAAATGGAACTCTTTTTCGGTTATTTTAAAAAAAGGGTCAAATTATATATCTATTTATGGTGATTTGTTTCCTTTTGATGCAATTTATGAGGCTAATTTAAATAATCTGGAAGAAATAGATAAAAATTTCAGAGGAAAAATAGAATCGAAAGGTACCATAACATATAGAAATTATGCCGTAATTAACGGTAATGCTTTAATGGCGGACGGGTATGGTAATTTAAAATTACAATGTAATAATTCATGTGTGGGGATATTTAACGGGAAAAGTTTTGATACGCAAAAACTCTTTTATATGATAAAACTTAATTTTCCTTATCTTTTGGGGAGAAATGATTTGAATATCATTAAAAAAAAAGATTTGGATAAAATCCTTTTTCGATTTCAAGGTATGGTGAATTATAAAAATCTCATAGTTTTGCCTAAAAGTATAATATTGGCGAAAATAAAATTTAAAGACAGGCAAAATTATGAAATAAATGCCACGAATATTTCAAAAGATATTAATTTAAAAATTAATAGCAAAGAAAAGAATGGTAAAATATTTCTTAAAGCATCCGGTATAATTAATCTGCCGGTTTTAAGGAATGTTTTACTTTATCCTGTGACGGGTAAAGAAAAAATTAACTTTTATTACGATAATATAGGAGATATTCTAAAATTCTTCTCCGATAATTTTAAAGGATATTATGCTGATAATACTATAAATATTCAGTTGAATACTCTTTCCGCTTATAAATTTTTTAGGTACTTGTACATAAAACCTTTTTGTCACGGAAATATAAACGGAGATATTGTAATTAAACAAAAAGAAGGTGAATTTAATATCATTTCGAGTAATTGTAAGTTAATAGATAATGATATCGTTAAATTTATAGAAAAAAAAGTCAAAAGAGATATTAAAAATCTAAAAATAGCATTTTTAAAAGGTAAATTTGACAATAAAAAATTGGTTTTTAATATTTTATCCAAAAGTGATAATTTTATAATTTCAATACAAAAAGGTGTGTATTTTTATAACGGAAAATACAGATATAACGTAGATGTGATAATAGACGGTAATTATAAGTATGTGTTTAAGGTGGATAATAACGGAATAAAACTTTTGAAAACATTAAAAAGTTATAAAGTTGAGCAAAAAATATTAGTCTATTAATATCAACTATCTTGACAAATTTAATTAAATTTGTTATAATTTCACCAGAAATAGATAGTAAAAAAACTATCAAAAGGAGGGGAAAATGTGGCCAATGGTATTTGATCCGTTTAGAGAATTACAGGATATCGAAAGAAGAATCGGAGCAGTTTTACAAGCAAACAGACCTGCAATGCCGAAAGTTGAATCTTTTACACCGGCGGTTAATGAAAAAGTTGATGAAAAGGGTTATTATTTAGAAATTGATTTACCGGGAGTTAAAAAAGAAAATATTGAAATTTCCGTAAATGACGGAGTCTTGACAATCTCAGGTGAAAGAAAACTTGAAAAAAAAGAAGAAGGTGAAAACTATACAAGAATTGAGAGCTTTTTCGGAAGATTTGAAAGAGCGTTCAAATTGCCTGCCGATGCCGATTTGGATAATATTGAAGCAAAATATGAAGATGGAGTTCTTAAAATTTTCATTCCTAAAAAGCAAAAACCTGAAGGAAAAAGAATCGAGGTGAAATAGCCTCGGTTTTTTTTATCTGTTTATATTATTATCACAGACACTTTAAATAAACTTACTGAAATGTTTATATTTTTGTTAAAATTATTCAGCTCAATTAAAAGGCTGAAAAATGGAACTACTTGAAAAAATCTTTCGTCTGAAAGAAAAAAATACTGACGTATCTACCGAGTTTAGAGCCGGACTTTCTACATTTTTGGCTATGATGTATATCGTTCCTGTTAATGCTTCCATAATGAGTCTAACGGGTATGCCTTTTGATGCTTTAATAACCGCGACTGCCGTTGTTACCATTATTGCTACAATCTTAAACGGGTTTTGGTCAAATACTCCCGTGGCTATGAGCGTAGGTATGGGGCTTAATGCTTATTTTACGTTCGGACTTGTTAAAGGTATGGGAATTCCTTGGCAAACAGCCCTTGGAATTGTTATGATATCCGGACTTATATTTTTGCTTCTTTCTTTTACAAAATTCAGAGTATGGGTACTTGAATCGGTTCCTGATGATTTAAGACGCGCAATAAGTGCCGGTATCGGGATGTTTATTGCGTTTATAGGTCTTCAGGGTATGGGATTTATAGTAAAAAATGACTCTGTGTTAGTAGGACTTGGAAATATAAAAGACCCGAATGTGCTTTTAGGGGTATTCGGGTTTATAACAGCCGCACTTTTTTATGCTTATAGAATCAAGGGCGCTTTTATATTATCAATTCTTGTAACTACGGTTGTTGCATGGATTTTAGGGCTTGGAAAACTTCCTGAGGGAATAGTTTCGATGCCTGCGAGCATTGCACCTATCGCTTTTAAATTTGATATCATGAGTGCTTTAACTCTTTCTTTAGTACCTGTAATTGTTACTTTTTTGATTACGGATATGTTTGATACTATCGGGACTCTTGCCGGTATCGGTATGAGAGCGGGGCTTTTTAAAAAAGGAAGTAAAGAGCTTCAAAGAACACTTGAAGCAGACGCGGCGGCTACCGTAATAGGGGCAAGTCTTGGAACTTCTACCACTACTTCTTTTATTGAGAGTGCCGTTGGGGTGGAAGAGGGAGGAAGAACAGGACTTACGGCGGTATTTACAGGGCTTTTTTTTATAACTACACTGTTTTTCCTTCCTTTATATAAAGCGATTCCGAGTAATGCCATTTATCCGATTTTGGTAATGGTCGGGGTTCTTATGTTTAGCGAACTTAAAAACATAAACTTTAAAGATATGACTATAGCCGTAAGTGCTTTTGTGACGGTTATTTTGATGCCTCTTACTTATTCTATTACGATAGGACTTAGTGCGGGATTTGTGGTATATCTTATCTTAGCGGTCTTAAAAAGGGAGTTTGATAAAATTAATATTGGAACGATTACACTTGCTTTAATAGGCTTTTTAGCTTTTGTTTTTCATTAATATTTCCTTTAAATAAGGAAATATTGTGGAAAATTTTTCTCTTTTCTTTTTCATTTTTCACTTATCATTGGCACCTTTATATATTTATTATGATATAATTCCATCCCCCTAAACTACAAAGAGGCTTTGCTATTGTCAAAAAAAGACAGTAGCAAGGGCTGGTCTTCGTACCTAAGGGGCTAAAGATTGTCAGTTTTCGGTTTTTAATCGAGTTGAAAATTTAAGGAGTAATTATGAAAGTTAGAGCATCAGTTAAAAAAATTTGCCCTAAATGCAAAATCGTTAAAAGAAAAGGCATTGTTAGGGTAATTTGCGAAAATCCAAGACACAAACAAAGACAAGGATAAGAAATGGCAAGAATTGCGGGGATTGACTTACCTAAAAATAAAAAAATCGAGTACGCACTTCCATATATTTACGGAATCGGACTTACAACAAGTAGAAAAATTTTAAAAGATACTGGAATTGACCCAGAAAAAAGAGTTTATGAACTTACAGAAGAAGAAATTTCTACATTAAATAAAGAAATTCAAAACAATTATATCGTTGAGGGTGAACTTAGAAAAATCGTTCAGCTTAACATTAAAGAACTTATGGATTTAGGCTGCTACAGAGGTCTTAGACATAGAAGAGGACTGCCTGTAAGAGGTCAAAGAACTAAAACGAATGCCAGAACTAGAAAAGGCAAAAGAAAAACTGTTGGCGCAAAAGCGAAATAAGGGGTAGATGATGGCAAAAAGAAAATTAACTAAAAAGAAAAAAATTAAAAAACAAGTAGGACGTGGAGTAGTTTATATTTCAGCTACATTCAACAATACTATGATTACTGTAACTGACGAAATGGGCAACGCATTATGCTGGAGTTCAGCTGGTGCTTTAGGATTTAAAGGAAGCAAAAAATCAACTCCGTTCGCGGCTCAGCAAGCTGTTGAAGATGTTATGGCAAAAGCAAAAGAATACGGAATTAAAGAAGTAGGTATTAAAGTACAAGGACCGGGCGGTGGTAGAGAAACTGCTGTAAAAACGGTAGGTGCAATTGACGGAATTAAAGTACTTTGGATGAAAGATGTTACTCCGTTACCACACAACGGTTGTAGACCAAGAAAAAGAAGAAGGGTGTAACGATGGCTAGATATACAGGACCAGTTGAAAGAATCGAAAGAAGACTAGGAGTATCATTAGAGCTTAAAGGTGAAAGAAGACTTGCTGGTAAATCAGCACTTGACAGAAGACCTTACGCGCCTGGTCAACACGGACAAAGAAGAACGAAAATTTCAGAATACGGACAACAGTTAAGAGAAAAACAAAAAATCAAATATTATTACGGTGTTCTTGAAAAACAATTTAGAAAATTCTTTAAAGAAGCGAACAGACAAGAAGGAAGTACAGGGGAAAACCTGATTAAACTACTTGAAAGAAGACTTGATAACGTAGTTTACAGAATGGGATTTGCTACTACCAGAAGATTCGCAAGACAACTTGTTACTCACGGACATGTGCTTGTAAACGGAAAAAAAGTTAATATTCCTTCATATATAGTAAAAGAAGGTGATAGAATCGAAATTAGAGAAAAATCTAAAAATAACCCTCAAATCCAAAGAGCTTTAGAACTTACGGCTCAAACTGGTATAGCTCCTTGGGTTGATGTTGATAAAGAAAAAATGGTAGGTGTATTTACAAGAATTCCTGAAAGAAGTGAAGTAAACATTCCAGTAGATGAGAGACTAGTAGTTGAGCTATACTCTAAATAATAGGGGCTAAAAAATGAATAAAATAAAAACAGAAGTTTTGATCCCGACAGAATTTTCTTATAAAAAAGAGGGAAATTCGGCGAGTATTGAGGTATATCCTTTTGAAGCCGGATTTGGAGTTAGTGTTGCTCATCCAATCAGAAGAACGTTAATCGCCGCTACTACGGGTTATGCTCCCGTAGCTTTAAAAATCGAAGGCGTTAAACATGAATTTGACAGCTTAAAAGGTATGCTTGAAGATGTAGCCAGTTTTATTATTAATCTAAAAAATATTAGATTTAAAATTAAAGATTCAAGCAAAGATGAAGTTGTAGTTGAATATACTTTTGTCGGACCTAAAGAAATTAAAGGTGAAGATTTAATCAACGAAGATGTTGACGTAGTTACACCTGATGAATATATTGCTACTCTTAATGAAGAGGGTGAACTTAAACTTTCATTGATTATTAAAAAAGGTATGGGATTTGTTGCAGTTGAAAACTTTAGAGATCAACTTCCAGAAGGTTTTATAGGACTTGATGCTTATTTCAGCCCTATTAAGAAAGTGGTTTATCATATAGAAAACATTCTTGTTGAAGATGACCCTAATTTCGAAAAAGTTATTTTTGAAGTTGAAACTGACGGACAAATCGATCCTATTGATGCATTTAAAGATGCGGTAAATAATTATCTGAATCAGTTTAGCGTTTTTTCTAAAGAATTTAAACTTGAGACTAAAAAAGTTGAAAGTTTTGAGCTTCCGGAAGAGTATAATATTTTATTTGAACCTATTGAAACGCTTAATCTTAGAAGCAGAAGTTTCAATGCCCTTGATAGAGCGGGAATTAAATTCGTAGGCGAACTTGTTTTAATGGGTAAAGAAAAAATCGCAAATATTAAAAATCTCGGAACTAAATCATTAGAAGAAATTTTTGAAAAATTGGAAGAAATCGGTTTTTCAATAAACAAAACATTGCCGCTTGATATAAAAAAAGCAATTGAAGAGAAGTTAGCAAAACTTAAAGGAGAAGAGTAATGAGACATAAACACGGATACAGAAAGCTTGGTCGTGACAGTGAACACAGACAAGCGCTTCTGAGAAACTTAGCTTGTGACTTAATCGAAAATGAAAAAATCGAAACTACAGTACCAAAAGCGAAAGAACTTAGAAGATATATTGAAAAAATTATCACAAGAGCTAAAGAAGGTGATGATTTAAATACTCACAGATATGTATACAGCAAGCTTGGAAGTAACGCAAGAGCTAAAGCTGCCACTAAAAAAGTTATTGAAATTATCGCACCTAAATTCGCTAACAGAAACGGCGGATATACAAGAATCATTAAAACAAGATTCAGAAGAGGTGATGCTGCGGAGATGTGTATTATCGAATTCGTAGGAGAATAATATGGCAGACATTCCTTTTTCAAATGAAGATCTAAAAGAAGCGGTGGCGGGCGTACTTGAAGAAATCCGCCCTATGCTTCAAATGGACGGCGGTGATGTAACTTTAATTGATGTTAAAAAACCGATTGTTTTTGTTCAACTTCAAGGCGGATGCGTAGGATGCGCAAGTGCCGGAGCGACTTTAAAATACGGTATAGAAAAAGCATTGAAAGAAAAAATTCACCCTGATTTGGTAGTTATGAATGTACCTCATGGATATGAGGATAAATTGGATGAGCTTGCAAAATATTCATTCTGATATTAAAGAAATTTTGGAAGAAGCGATAGCCAAAAAAGATTATCAAAAGGTGATGGCTATTTTAAACAGGCTTTTTTCACCCTCTTTGCCTAAGATAGACGATATTGACGGGATATTTTTTAAAGACGTAAAACAGATAGTAAAAAGCAAAGAAGATTTGGAAAACATTTTATTATCTACAAAAGTAGTTTTTGAAAATAAAGATGAACTTATTGAATTTTTTGATATGCTTTTGAATTACGGATTTAAAGAAAACGCTATAAGTTATTTTGAAGAATTGCTTCAAAATTTAAACGACATTGAGATAATAGATGGATTTAATTCATTACTTAAACAATAATCTTATAACTGACAATACAAAAGAGCTTGATTCTTCCAAGCTCTTTTTAAAAACCTCTCAAAACGCTAAATATTCAACTCATATTAAAAATTTTATAATTCCAAAAGAACTTTTAAACTCTCTAAATCTCAAAACAAAATTCGTAGGAATTACAGGTACCAACGGGAAAACGACTACGGCTTTTGTTTTGGGATATATTTTGAATTCTTTAGGATTTAGCGTCGGTATTCAGGGAACGGAAGGATTTTATTTTAACGGAGAAAAAAAAGAAGCAAAAACGTTAACAACTCCTCCTATTTTTACGACGATTAAAAGAGCATTTAAATATAAACCTGATTTTTTTATAATGGAAGTCTCTTCTCACGCTATCGTTCAAGAAAGGATTGAGGGAATAGAATTTGATGCTAAAATTTTAACTTCTTTCTCACAAGACCACCTTGATTTTCATAAAAGTATGGAAGATTATAAAAAAGCAAAAGAGCTTTTTTTTAAAGACGAGTCTATTAAAATAGTAAAGGGTAAGAAAATTTTCGATAAAGAAATAGAGGTTGATGGGTATATTTTTAATGTAAATCCTAAAAATCTTTATGGTTTGGAAAAACCGCTAATAGATGAAATAAAAATGGCAGGGGAATTTAACAAAATGAATTTTTCTCTGGCTTTAAAAGCGGCTGAGATTTTAAGCGGTGAAAGTTTAGATAACTTAAAAGAAATTGCTAAAAGATTTAGCGGAGTGCCCGGAAGAATGGAAATAGTATCAAATAATCCTTTGGTAATTATCGATTTTGCCCATACGCCTGATGGGATGGAGAAGGTACTTGGAGCAGTTGAAGGTAAAAAAATAGTAGTTTTTGGAGCTGGGGGAGATAGAGACAAAGATAAAAGAACTTTAATGGGAGAGGTTGCCGATAAATTTGCCGATTTTATAATACTAACGGAAGATAATCCAAGATGTGAGAGCGCAAAAGATATAGCAAAAGATATAGCAAAAGGAATAAAAAAAACGCCTTTTGAAATAATACTAAATAGAAAAGAAGCTATAAAAAAAGCGCTTAAGGTGGCAAAAGAGAAAAATATGACGTTGATGATTTTAGGTAAAGGTGACGAAAATTATATAGAATACTGCGGCAAAAAAATTTATTATAGCGATAGAGAAGAGGTGAAAAAATGTTTGAAATAGTTAGAGGGGATATCAGGAATTTTAGAGGCGATTACGTAGTAAATCCTAGCAATACAATTTTAAAACTCGGAAGCGGGGTTAGTGGAGTTTTGAAACAGATGTGTCCTAAGCTTCAAATTGTTATGGATGAATGGGTTAAAAACCATGGATTTTTAGATCCCGGAGATATTGCCATAACCGTATATCCTTGTGAAGAGTATGAGTGGGCGCTTCATGCCGCCGTAATGGATTACAGACCCGGAGCCCTAAAGGTTGCTCCCGATTATGAAAGAATAGAAAAGATTTGTAAAAATATAGCCGAGTATCTCAGCGATAAAGACGCGCTGGTAATTACGCCGTATGTGGGTACGGGAGTCGGAGGGCTTGATAAGACAATAGTAAGAGAAATTATGAGAAAATATTTTGAGCCTTTAAGGGCGAAAATTATTTTAGTAGAGAGAATTTGATATAATTAATAAAGAGTTAATACTTTAAGATATAATAGGGCTAAAAAAGGAGAGCGCATGCAAATGCCAAAACCCAAAAATATAATGTTTATGTGTCAGGTTAAAAGACCTCCAAGTTTCCCAAAACCAAGCTGTGTAAGAGAAGGTACTGAGGATTTACTCCCTTATACTCAGCAAAAAATGATGCAAATGGGAATCGATCCTATGGTTAACTGGATAGTGCCTACGGGGTGTCTAAATAGATGTAATTTCGGACCTGTAATGCTTGTAGAGCCCGGAAGTTATATGTATGTGGATTTAAACAAAGAGAAAATAGACAGAATCTTAGAAGAACATATTAAAAACGGAAAACCAGTAGAAGAATATCTGATTCCTAAGGAATTTTGGGCGTAAAGGTAAAAAATGACAATAGAAATGCTTTATAGCAAAATACATAGAGCCACGGTAACCGATGCTAACTTAAATTACGTAGGTTCTATTACGATTGATGAAGAATTAATGGAAGAAGCTAATTTGTTTGTCGGACAAAAGGTCGATATAGTAAATATCAATAACGGAGAGAGATTTTCTACTTATGTAATAAAAGGTAAAAGAGGCAAAAGAGACATCTGCTTAAACGGAGCGGCTGCAAGAAAAGTTCATCCGGGAGATAAGATAATTATTATCGCATACGCAAATATGACACTTGAAGAAGCAAAAAAATTTAAGCCGGCTGTCTTAATTGTCGATGATAACAATAATATTATAGAAAAGACAACTTATTTACAGGAGGAATAATGTTTGGTAATCTTGATTTAAACGAAATGATGCAAAAGCTCCAAGAGCAGATGCAAGAGTCTGATAATAAAACTTATACCGCAAAAAGCGGAGGAGGGCTTGTCGAAGCCACTGTTAACGGAAAATTCGAAGTGGTGGATTTAAAAATAGACGACTCTTTGCTTGAAGATAAAGAATCGCTGCAAATTCTTTTAATGAGTGCCGTTAACGATGCCATTAAAATGGCAGTGGAGGATAAAAAAGCCCAGGCGATGAATATGTTCGGCGGTTTTAATTTGGGACAATGAAAAAGTTTTTACTTTTTATTCCTCTTTTTTTGTTTGCTTTAAGACTTGATTTTTCAACCTGTTATGAAAAATATAAAGATATTTACTCCTTAATCCCTGTAACTTCTACAAAAAGCGTCACTTTTTCAAAGCAGTCAAAATATCTATATTACGACCCTTTTACAAAAATGTATGTCATCTCACATAAAAACAGATATCCGATTAAATTTTATAATAACGAAAAGCTTGGCTGGTTTATGGCGGCTGTAAATTTTGATAACGTATACGGAGGTACTTTTGCCAAAGATATGGTATTTCTAAATCCTGCAAAATTAAGCACTTCTACTCCTAAAAACACAATAATAAGCGATATTTTCTGTAATGCTTACGGTATAGGCAGGGGAGACGGGTTTATAAAAAGTGATTTTGTAAAACATTTTGTAAAATACGGATACTGGGGTGATGTGGGAATTGAAGTTGACAGGTGGATGAGGGTTAAGTATGTCGATCCGTTTTATGTAAGCGGAATAAAACCGGGAGATAAAATTATAAAAATAAACTCACATCCGGCAAATGTAAAAACGTTTTCAAAATATATTCTTCTCTCGCCTATAAATAGGGTTGTAGTAATAAAAACCGATAAAAAAGAAATTCCTATTAAAGTAAGAAAGAAAATATATAATTTTACGCCGCTTTTGCATTTTGGAATAAAAGTTAATAAAAATTTATACGTCACAAAACTTCCAAAAGATATTTATAAAAAAACATATATTAAAACACCCGCAAAACTAATAGCGGTTAACGGGCAAAAAATATATTCATTCTCACAACTAAAAAAAGTGCTTTCATATGACAAAAATGTTACAATTACGTTAGAAAAAGATTCAATAAAAATAACGATACCTCTAAGGCGGTAAATGGAAGAATTTATTAAAAACAACCTTATAAAAGCAGAAAGTTTTCATCCTTTTTTTGAAAAAGCTTTAAATGAAATGCTAATAGCGGGCGGTAAAAGATTTAGGCCCAATCTTTTATTAAGCGTGGTAAAAGCTTATAACCCATTGATGCTTGAAAATGCCAAATACGCGGCTTTTGCTCTTGAGCTTATACATACATACTCTTTAATCCACGATGATTTGCCGGCTATGGATAATGCGTCTCTTAGACGGGGGCATCCAACACTTCATACTACATATGACGAAACTACGGCTATTTTGGTGGGGGATGCTTTAAATACTTATGCTTTTGAAGTGTTAAGCAATGCTCCTATGCATAATGATGTAAAAGTGGAACTTATAAAAATCTTATCTAAAAACGCAGGACCGAGTGGAATGGTGCTTGGACAGGCGATTGACTGTTATTTTGAAGATAAAGAGCTTTCCCTTGATGAGCTTAAATTTTTACATATAAATAAAACCGGAAAACTTATAGCCGCTTCTCTTGAAATGGGAGCAGTGATAGTAAATAAACCTGAACTTGCAAAAAAACTTTATGATTTCGGGTTGAAACTCGGGCTACTTTTTCAAATTCAAGACGATTTACTGGATTTGCTGGATGAGAGCAAAACTGGTAAAACGACAGGGGTAGATAAAAATAAAAATACCTTCGTAACGCTTCTTGGAGAAGAAAAAGCAAAACAAAAAGCCGATAGCCTTGCTGAAGAACTTGCTAAAGAACTTGAAAGTTTTGATGAAAATCTAAAAAACGAACTAAAAAAATTGCTTGATAAATACCTTTTTAGGCATAAAAAATGAGTATAAAAAAAGAAATTTTAAAATATATAAAAGAAAATAAAAAAAGATTTTATAAAGAATACGGAATTAAAGAGATTTATCTTTTTGGAAGTGTAGCAAGGGGTGAAGATAACGAAAAAAGTGATATTGATTTAATGGTGGAGTTTGATAAAAATAAAAACGTTACTATCTTTGAATTAATGATGTTTGAAGAAGAGTTAAAAAAGAAATTTCAAAAAAATGTAGATGTAGCAACAAAAGAGATGATAAAGCCTATTGTTTTTAATTATATAAAAAAAGATTTATTGAATGTATAAATATAAAAGAGATAAAGAGCTTTATTTACGTGATATAATTGAGAGTATAAATGCTATTTTTGATTATGTTCACGGTTATGAATTGGAAGATTTTAAAAATGACAGAAAAACGTATCAGGCTGTTATAAAAGAATTTGAGATAATAGGTGAAGCGACAAAAAATGTATATGATTTTTTAAAAGAAAAATATCCTGATTATCCATGTAGATTAATAGTGGATTTTAGAAATAAACTGACTTATGAGTATTTTGGAGTAGATTTTGTATTAATTTGGAATACGATTTTTTTAAAATTACCTGAACTAAAAAGAATTACAGAAAAACTAATAAAGGAGTTATAATGGATTTAGAAATGAAAAAAAAGATGGCCGATACGATAAGATTTTTGGCAGCCGATATGGTGGAGAAGGCTAAATCGGGGCATCCGGGAGCCGCTCTTGGGCTTGCTGATATTATGGTGGAACTTAGTGATATTATAAGGCTAACTCCTCATAATCCTGATTTTATAAACAGAGACAGAATAGTATTTTCAGGAGGACATGCTACTCCTCTTATATATTCTATGCTTTATTTATGGGGATATGACATTACGATGGATGATTTGAAAAACTTCAGACAGCTTGGAAGTAAAACCCCAGGACACCCTGAATACGGACATACTCCTGGGATTGAAGTTACTACGGGACCTCTTGGTCAAGGTGTGGCAAACGCTGTAGGATTTGCCATGGCAAAAAAATACATTCATAAAAAATTTCCTGAAATCGACCATAAAGTATGGTGTCTATGTGGTGATGGGGATTTGGAAGAAGGAATTTCATACGAAGCGTGTTCAATTGCCGGGAGTTTAGAGCTTGAAGATTTAATTATAATTTATGATTCAAACAATATCTCAATCGAAGGCGAAGTGGAAGAAGTATTTAAAGACGATATCAGAAAAAGATTTGAAGCCCAAAATTTCAGAGTTCTTGAAATGAACGGACATGATTATGACGATATTAAAAAGACTTTGATAAAAGCTAGAGAGAGTGACGGAAGACCTACGCTTATTATTGCTCATACAACTATTGCAAGAGGTGCGGTTGGGCTTGAAGGCAGCCATAAAACACACGGTGCGCCTCTTGGAGAAGATGTAATTAAAAAATCTAAAGAAGTTGCAGGATTCCCTGCCGATAAGACGTTTTATGTTCCTGATGACGTTTTGGTTAGATTTAGATGCGTAAAAGAAAGAGGGGAACTGCTTGAGAGAGAATGGGAGAAAAAAGCTAGAGTAAAAGAGATTAAAGCCTTTTTTGAAAAAGATTTTTCTAAAATCAAATGGCCTGAATTTAAAGAAGGTGAGAGTATTGCCACAAGAAAAAGCAACGGTGTGATATTAAACGCCATAGCAAAAGCAGTACCGAGTTTTCTTGGTGGAAGTGCGGATTTGGCTCCTTCAAACAACACATGGCTTGAGGGCGAAGACAAATTTCCTCACGGAAGAAACATTCAATACGGAATCAGAGAACATGCAATGGCGGCTATCAATAACGCATTTAGTGCTTACGGATTCCTTCCGTATGCCGCGACGTTTTTAGTGTTTAGCGATTATTTAAGAGGTGCGCTTAGAATCGCCGCTCTTAGCAGTCATAAAAATTACTGGATTTTCACACACGACAGCATCGTAGTGGGAGAAGACGGACCTACCCATCAGCCTGTTGAGCATTTAACGTCTCTTAGAGCAATCCCGAATCTTTACGTATTCAGACCGGCTGATGCGAATGAAAACGTAAACGCATGGAAAGCGGCGCTTAATATCGACGCACCAGTTGCTTTTGCCCTTAGCCGTCAGGGGCTTAAAAATATTACTCCAAAAGAAGTGGATTTAAGCCGTGGTGCTTATCTTCTTAGAGACGGAAGAGATGATTTGACTCTTATAGCGAGTGGCAGCGAAGTAAATCTTGCTATGGATGTAGCGGAAAAATTAAACGCAAGAGTGGTAAGTGTTCCGTGTTTTGAGCTGTTTGATGAGCAGGATGAAGAATTTAAAAACGAACTTCTTAAAGGTAAAGTGGTAGCTATTGAAGCAAACAGAGGTTTTGAATGGTATAAATACGCAGATGAGGTGATAGGTATGAATACTTTCGGTGCCAGCGGTAAAGGACCTGAAGTTTATAAATATTTTGGATTTGATGCTGAGAAAATAGCACAAAAGTTAAAGGAAGAGAAATGATTTTAGCGACACCGGGACCTGTGGAGATTCCTCTTTTTGTAAGAGAGACTTTTTTAAAAGATACAATCCATCATAGAACGCCTGAATTTAAGGCTATTTTGATTGAAGCGCTTGAAAGGTTCAAAAAAATTACCCACCTTCCGGAATCCGTATTTCTTACAAGTTCAGGTACGGGTGCCATGGAAACGGCAGTAATTAATACCGTTAAGAAAAAAGCACTGACGATTAACGCCGGGAAATTCGGTGAGAGATGGGGTAAAATCTGCGAATCTTTCAACATTCCTTATAAAGAACTCAAATACGACTGGGATACTCCGGCAAGCGCAGATGAAGTGATAGCTGCTATAAAAGAAGATGAAGATATAGATACTGTATTTATTCAAATCAGTGAGAGTGCGGGTGGGCTTAGACATCCGGTAGAAGAGATTGCGGCTGAACTTGAGCTGATTAGAGATGACATAATCGTAGTGGCTGACGGAATTACGGCTCTTGGAGTTGAGGATATAGACACAAGCAATATCGATATAGTAATAGGAGGCAGCCAAAAAGCGTTTATGCTGCCGCCTGGACTTGCTATGATGGGGCTAAGTGAAGCGGCAGTTGAGAGAATAGGCAGTGGAAAAGGGTTTTATTTTAATCTAGCAAACGAAATAAAAAAACAGCGTGAAGGCACTACTGCTTTTACGCCTGCTACAAATCATATAATCGCGTTAAATGAAGTTATGAAAAAATTAGAAGAAATAGGGCTTGAAAAGCATTATGAAAATACCGCAAAAAGACACAAAGCGATGATAGCGGCGATTGAAGCTATAGGGCTTAGTATTTTCCCTCAGGTTCCGGCACTTTCTATGGCTGCTGTATATTTTGAAAAAGCAGAAGAGCTTAGAAAAATCCTAAAAACAAAATATGAAGTAAACGTTGCCGGCGGTCAGGATTTCATGAAAGGAAAGCTCTTTAGAATCAACAATATGGGGCTTATTGAAGATTATAAAATGGAGCATATTCTAAACAGTGTGGAGCTTGCTTTGGATGAGCTTGGTATCAGAAAATATGACGCAACAGCTGTAAAAGTATACAGCAGTGAAAAATTAAGGTAGATTATGATATTCGCTCACGATATTCCGGAAGGCGCGAAGTTATATTTCGGCAAAAAGGCCAAAATAAAAAGAGAAATAGAATCAATCGCCAGTGAAGTGTTTGAAAATGAAGAATATGAAGAGATAGTGAGTCCTTATTTTTCTTATCATCAGTTAGAAGCTTTGGATGAAAAAGAGCTTATAAGATTTACGGACTCTGAAAACAGAACGCTGGCGCTAAGAGGCGACAGTTCGATTGATATTATAAGAATCGTTTTAAAAAGATTAAAAAGCGAGGCAAAAAAATGGTTTTATATTCAGCCGGTTTTCCGCGCTCCTTCGACTGAAATAAATCAAATAGGTGCCGAGTGGCTGGAAGGTGAGCTTAAAGATGTTTTGAATACAAATATAAATATTTTAAAAAGATTAAATAGAAATTATCCCCTGATTCTTTCACACATTCAGATTCCAAAAAAAGTATGTGAACTCACAGGGCTTGATATGGAAGATATAAAAAAAATGAGAATTTATAAATTCAAAGAGCCGTGGCTTAAAGAGCTTTTGAAAATAAACAAGCCAGAAGATATAAATTTTGATAAGTTTCCAAACGAAATAGCCAAGTATTTAAATGAACTTAAAAAGATAAGCGAAGAGATAAATTATGATATTATTTTAGCGCCGCTTTATGTTGCTAATTTAAGATATTATAACGGAATATTTTATAGATTTATAAACAATAACGACGTAATAGCAAAAGGCGGTGAATATATCGTCGAAGGTATAAAAAGCAGCGGATTTTCAATTTACACTGATAATTTATTAAAGGATTTGGATGATTGATTTGATTGTCGGGCTTCAATGGGGTGATGAAGGCAAAGGTAAAATAGTCGATTTGGTGGCAAAAAATTATGATATCGTAATCAGAAGCCAGGGAGGACATAATGCTGGACATACAGTAGTGGTGGATGGGAAAAAATACGCTCTTCATCTGCTGCCAAGCGGTGTTTTAAATAAAAACGCGACAAACGTAATAGGAAACGGGGTTGTGGTTTATCCGCCTCAGCTTATAAAAGAGATTAAAAATTTCGGAGAAGAGATTAAAAAAAAGCTTTTGATTTCAGATAAAGCACATATGATTTTGGACCATCATATAGCAATAGACCAGGCACGTGAGAGATTAAGAGGCAAAAACGCCATAGGAACTACAGGTAGGGGAATAGGTCCTGCGTATGCCGATAAGATAGCAAGAGTCGGTGTTAGAATGGGGGAACTTAAAGATATTCCAAGACTGCTTGAAAAGTTAGAGCATTATTATGAAATGAATAAGGGATATTTTGATTATTTAGGGATTGAAATTCCAAGCCGCGAAAAACTTGAAAGAGAACTTAAAGAGTGGCAGGATGAGCTTGGAGATATGATAGTGGATACTACAAAATATCTTTGGGATAATTTTGATAAAAATATGCTTCTTGAAGGTGCTCAGGCGACACTTCTTGATATTGACCACGGAACGTATCCGTATGTGACAAGTTCAAATACAATAGCCAGCGGGGCATTAACCGGCAGTGGAATTCCTCCTAAAAAGCTTAATAAAGTAATAGGAATAGCAAAAGCTTATACTACAAGAGTTGGAAACGGACCTTTTCCTACGGAAGATTTAAGTGAGGCGGGGGATAGAATTCGCAAGCAGGGTGCTGAATTCGGAACGACTACGGGAAGACCTAGAAGATGCGGATGGTTTGACGTGGTGGCGGCGAAATACGCAGTGACTCTTAATGGATGCGATGAGGTGGCTATTATGAAACTTGATGTTCTTGACGGGTTTGATAAGGTTAAAGTATGCGTGGCTTATGAAAAAAACGGAGAAGTAATCGATTATTTCCCAAGTGACCTTGAAGGCGTAAAACCCGTTTATGTGGAACTTGAGGGGTGGGATGGCAGCTCTCATGTAAGAGAATGGGATAAACTTCCTGAAAATGCGAAAAAATATATAGAATTTATAGAAGACAAAATAGGCACTAAAATCAAATACATCTCAACCGGTGCTGAAAGAGACGCTACTATAATTAGATGAAAACAAAATTCGACGGTGTAGTTAAAGTAAAAAAACAGCAGGTCGAACGAATAGAAAATGATATAAGAAAAATAAACAAATCCATTCTTGAACTCAATAGAGAAATAGAAGAGTTAAAAGACTCTCTTCTTCTCTTTACTCTTCCAAAAACAGGAACATTTAATAAAATAAAACAGATTAAAGAGTCTCAAAATATTATAAAAAATCAAATACAAAATCTTGAAAATCAAATCGTAATTCTTCAAAACAGAAAAAATGAACTTTTAAATGAGCTTAAAAAAGCAAATATAGATTATGAAAAGATGAAATATCTTCAAAATGAGGAGATAAAAAAGGCTTTAAAAGAGCTTAAATTAAAAGAATCTAGGGAAATAGACGAGATTGCCATTCTTTTAAGGAAAAGAGATGAATCCTGATAAAATATACCTGACTCAAACCGATACTACTGTGGGATTTTTATCTCAAAACAGGGAAAAATTAAATAAAATAAAAAACAGACCCCTGAATCAACCGGTTTTAAGAGAGGTTGAGAGTTTTGATACGTTAAAAAAATTTGTAAGAGTTCCTACGGCTTTCAAAAAAAGAGTAAGACGCTCTAAAAGAACTACATATATTTATCCAAACGGGGAGAGTTTCAGGGTAGTAAAAGACAAAAAGCATCTTGAATTTTTAAAAAAATTCAAATGGATGTACTCAACCTCTGCCAACAAAACGGGTGAAAATTTTGATGAAAAATGGGCTAAAAATAAGGCTGATATAATAGTAGAAGATGAGAGGGGATTTTTTGAGGGAAAAGCGTCGAAAATTTATAAAATAAATAATAAGAGGATTAAAAAAATAAGATGAAAAAGTTACTATTCGTGTTTTTAATGCTTTTTTTTGTCGGTTGCAGCGTAAAAACAACCCCAGTGTATGCGGTAATCAAAACCCCCAAAATAAAAATATCAGACCAGGGATTTTTAAAAGAAGGATTTGGCTATAAAGAGATAATAATTTATAAAACCGGACTTAAGCCTTTTAAAGTCACAATAAAAAATTCATATATTTGCCTAAATTCGAAATGTATGGATAAAGAAAAGTTTGTAAAAGAGTATCTTGGGAAAAATTATCCGGTTGATATATTTGATTTGATAATAGAGGGCAAACCTATTAAAAATTTTGGTAAAATTACGAAAATTAAAAGTGGATTTATTCAAAGAAAAGAGAGTATTTTTTACAAAGTACAAAAAGACAAAGTACTTTTTAGAGATAAAAACCAAAATATCATAATAATGGTTAAAAGATTAAGGGAGAAGGGATGAGAGTTTTAGTAACCGGGGGAGCCGGATATATAGGAAGTCATGTAGTTAAGTTGCTTCTTGAAAATACTGAGAATGAAGTAACGGTTATTGATAATTTGGTAACCGGATTTGAATCTACAATTGATGAACTTAAAAAAATAAGAGACTTTGATTTTATAAAAATCGATCTTAGTAATTGGGATGAGATTGAAGGTATATTTAAAGCAAAAAAATTTGATGCTATAATTCATTTTGCCGCGAGTTTAATAGTGCCTGAGAGTGTTGAAAAGCCTCTTAAATATTATCTCAATAATACCGCAAATACGGCTAATTTGGTAAGACTTGCCAATGATTACGGTGTTAAAAAGTTTATATTCTCTTCCACAGCAGCCACTTACGGAGAGCCTGATATCAGTGAAATCGGTGATGGAATAAGTGAAAAATTTCCAACCTCACCTATTAATCCGTACGGACAAAGTAAGCTTTTTAGTGAAAAAATTATTCAAGATACTTCAAAAGCAAATCCGGATTTCAAATATGTAATTTTCAGATATTTTAATGTAGCTGGAGCTGCACCTGATCTTACGATCGGGCAAAAAACAAAAGATGCCACACATCTTATAAAAGTGGCGGCAGAATGTGCAACAGGAAAAAGAGAAAAAATGTATATATTTGGAAATGATTATCCAACGCCTGATGGGACGGGGGTAAGGGATTATATTCATGTTATGGATTTAGCGGATGCCCATATCAAAGGGCTCGAATATCTGGATGAAAACGAAAGCGATATATTTAATATAGGATACGGCAGAGGTGCGAGTGTAAAAGAAGTTATCAATACTATGAAAAAAGTAAGCGGAGTTGACTTTAGGGTGGAAGTCGCCCCAAAACGTGCGGGAGACCCTGCTATGTTAGTGGCAAAAAATGATAAAATTACACAAAAAATGGGATGGACACCAAAATATAATGATTTAGAATTTATATGTAAAACAGCGTATGAATGGGAGAAGAAAATATGATAAAAAAAGCACTTTTTCCGGCAGCAGGTTATGGGACAAGATTTTTACCTGCTACAAAATCTGTACCGAAAGAGATGCTGCCTGTGGTAAACAAACCGCTGATTCATTACGGAATAATGGAATGTATGAACGCAGGAATTAATGAAATAGGTTTTGTAACGGGAAGAAACAAAAGGGCAATTGAAGATTATTTAGATTTTTCTCCGGAACTTGAAGAGAAAATAAAAGATTCAAGCAAAGCTAAACTTTTACATGAAACTAATGAAATGATAAACAGATGTACATTTACATACGTAAGACAAAAAGAGATGCTTGGACTGGGACATGCTGTATTAACAGGCGAACCTTTAATTGGAAACAATCCTTTTGCAGTTGTTCTGGCAGATGATTTGTGTGAAGGTAATGTATTGACTCAAATGGTAAAACTTTATAATAAATTTAAATGTACTATTATAGCTATTGAAGAAGTTCCAAAAAATGAGGTAAATAAATACGGCGTAATATCCGGAAAAGAGATAGAAGACGGGATATATATGGTGGATGATATGGTGGAAAAACCTGATATCGAGAAAGCACCGAGTAATTTTGCTATTATTGGAAGATACATCCTAACACCTGACATTTTTGAATTATTAAGACAAACAAAACCTGGAAAAGGCGGGGAGATTCAATTAACCGATGCACTTTTAAAACAGGCAAAAGAGGGAATGGTAATAGCATATAAATTCAAAGGTAAAAGGTTTGACTGCGGAAGTGTAAAAGGCTTTATTGAAGCTACGAATTTTTTTTATGAAAAAGAAAAATGAATAAGAGTGTTATAAATAACTTTTTTTTTCTATTAATTTTACAAGGGACTAATTATTTACTTCCTTTAATCACTTTTCCTTATTTGGCAAGAGTTTTAGGAATTAATAATTTTGGATTATTGGCTTTTGCTCTTGCAATGGTAGGTTATTTTATTGTCTTAACAGATTATGGGTTTAATTTGACTGCTACAAAAGAGATAAGTGTACATAGAGATAATAAACAAAAATTAGTAGAAATTTTCAGTAGTGTAATGTTGATAAAAATGTTTTTTTTAATTATCGGGTTTTTAATTTATTTTATTATTGTTTTTTCTTTTGATAAATTTAAACAAAATTTTTTAATATATATCTTAACTTATGGTATAGTGATAGGAAAAGCTTTGTTCCCTCAGTGGTTTTTTCAGGGAATAGAAAAAATGAAATATATTACTATATTAAATGTAATGGAAAAAAGTGTTTTTACATTGCTTATTTTTGTATTTGTTAAATTTCCAGATGATGTATATAAAGTTCCTTTAATAAATTCATTAGGCACGGTATTGATTGGTTTTTTTTCTATTTTTATTATTCAAAAACAATTTGGAATAAAAATAAAAAAACAGACAATTAAAACATTGATTTTCTATTTAAAAGATGGATGGCATATTTTTATATCAAATATTGCTATAAGTTTATATACTCTTTCAACGACATTTTTTTTAGGTCTTTTTACTAATAATACAATTGTAGGATATTTTGCAGCGGCAGATAAAATCAGAGCTGCAATTCAAAACCTCTTTTTAAATCCCTTTTCTCAGGCTTTATATCCTTTTATAGCAAAAAAAGTTACTATATCTAAGCTTGAAGCAATAATTTTTATAAGAAGGATATTGATCTTTTCATTTTTTGTTTTTTTTATAATATCTTTATTTCTGTTGTTTTTTGCTAAATATATAGTTTTATTATTACTCGGGGAAGCTTATGAAAGAAGCGTTATATTATTACAAATATTATCTTTTTTACCTTTAATGATAGGGCTTAGCAATATATTTGGAATTCAGACTATGATTACCTTTGGAATGAAAAAAATATTTAGTAAAATTTTAATTTTAGGGAGTATTTTGAATTTTATTTTGTTATTGTTTTTTATTCCATTGTTTAAAGATATTGGTGCAGCTATTTCAATGCTTGTTGTAGAGAGTTTTATTACTGTAAGTATGTTTTTTTATTTAAAAAAATCGGGAATAGATTTAATAAAAGGAAAAATAAATGTTTAATTATATAGTAGTGGGAGCAGGATTTGCCGGAAGTGTAATAGCGGAAAGAATTGCGAAACAATTAAATAAAAAAGTGCTAATTATAGAAAAAAGAAATCATATCGGTGGAAACTGTTATGATGAAAGAATAGAAAATATATTAATTCATAAATATGGTCCTCATCTATTTCATACTGATGAAAAGCAAGTTTGGGATTATTTGAATAATTTTGGAGAGTGGGATATATATCATCATAGAGTATTGGCATTTATAGATGGCAAAAAAGTACCTATACCTTTTAATTTTAATACATTATATGAAGTGTTTTCAAACGAGCTTGCTAAAAGATTGGAGAAAAAACTTCTTGAAAATTATAAATATAATTCAAAAATCCCTATACTTGAACTTAAAAAAAGTGATGATAAAGATTTAAAATTTTTAGCTGATTTTATATATGAAAAAATATTTGTAAATTATACGGCAAAACAATGGGGAATGAAACCGGAAGAGATTGACAATGCTGTAACTGCAAGAGTGCCTGTATTTATTGGGAAAGATGATAGATATTTTAATAATAAATATCAGGGAGTGCCAAAAGATGGATATACAAAATTATTTCAAAATATGCTTAATCATCCAAATATCAAAATAATGTTAAATACTAATTTTAAAGAAGTTATGCAAATAGACCAAAAAACCAAAAAAATATACTTTTTAAATCAGGAATTTAAAGGTAAACTAATTTTTACTGGAATGATAGATGAATTATTTGATTATAGATTTGGAGAGCTTCCATATAGAAGTGTAGATATGAAATTTGAAACAATAGAAAAAGAATATTTTCAAGAAGCGGCGACTGTTAATTATCCAAATGATTATGATTTTACTAGAATAACAGAATTTAAACATATTCATCCTGTTAAAAGCGAAAAAAGTGTTATTTTAAAAGAATTTCCTCAGCAATATATAAAAAATAAAAATACTCCTTATTATCCAATTTTTACAGAAGAAAATCAAGAAAAATACAATAAGTATTTGGAATTTTCGTATAATTTCAAAAATATAGTTTTAGTAGGAAGACTTGCTGAATATAGATATTACGATATGGATGATATAGTAAAAAGAGCTTTAGAAGTTTTTGAGGAGAAAATAAATGAATAAAGAAAATGTATGTGCGGTAGTAGTAACCTATAATAGGAAAGAATTTTTAATAGAATGTTTAGAAGGTTTGTTAAAGCAAACAAGACCCTTAAATGGAATATATATTATTGATAATGCTTCAACTGATTCAACACCGGAATTACTAAAAGAAAAAGGATTTATTCAAGAATTACCCCCAGAGAAATTAAATGAGCCATGGGAGAGAGAATTTAAAAAAGATAATTTATCAATTTATTATGTAAGAATGCATGAAAACACTGGCGGTGCTGGGGGATTTTATGAGGGGGTAAAAAGGACTTATGAAGAAGGATATGATTGGTTGTGGCTTATGGATGATGATGTTGAACCTATGAGAAATGCTTTAGAAGAATTATTAAAGTTTGAACATATTTCAAAGTGTATTCATCCAAGAAAAAAATATATTGATGGAACATATTTTAACTGGGAGGGATATATAGATATTAAAACTGGACTTAGACGTTCTTTTAATGACATTTCATTTGAAAATGGAAAAAGTTTTTGTTGTGTAAATTTTGCCTGTTTTGAAGGGATGTTAATTCATAGAGATATTATTGATAAAATAGGTTATCCTGATAAAAAATATTTTATTATTTATGATGATACTATTTATGGTTTAAAAGCATCTTTGTTTACAAATGTAATTTATATTAAAGATGCCATTTTTATTAAAAAGATTAATAAAGAAAAAGAACCTCTCTCAGATATGAGTATTTACTATATGATGAGAAATTATTTTCATAGATTAGATGATATTGAAAATACATATAATGTGAAAACTACTAAATATATAACAATATTTTTGGTGTTTTTAGGTTTTTTTATTTATATTTTAAGACATAAAAAAATTAATTCTCTTAAAATTTTATTTAAAGGTTTTTTTGATGGGATTTTTAGAAAAAAATACAAAACTTTTCTTTAATAAAAGTTTTTTGAGTGATGTTTTTTTATTTCTAACAATTATTACATATCCTTTTGCTCATTTGTTTTATAAATTTACTTTTTTAAAAGCTTATGTATTATTTGGCGCTTTTTTTATATTATTGTCATTTGACATAAGAAAAATTAACTTAAAAACAGTTTATCCTTTAATTATGTTTGTAACATTTTCTTTTTTAACACTTTTTTGGTCTCAGGAGTTAAAATCTTCTATATATGGAATTATAAAACTGTTGTTTTTATTGATGTTTACTTTGTCTTTGGCTGCTTATTTAGAAAATCGAGAAAAATATATCATATTAGGATATGCGGCGGCAAGTGTTAATATTCTCGTTTTTATTTTTGTTTTAATAAATTTATTTTTTAAAGAAGGATGTGATAAATTTTTGTATATGTATAAGCATGGATTAGTTCATTCAGGTGAAGGGATGTTTAGTGAATATATATATAAAATATTTTATCAATTTCCTTTTCTAGATTCACAAAACGCAACAGTGACTCTTATAGTTTCATTTTTGGGAATAATAATTTTTGTTAATCTTTTTATAAAAAAAATCAATTATTTTTTTGTTTTTTCGGTAATTGTCTCAATAATATCTTTATATCTAGGGTTATCAAAATCTGCATTTTTAGCAATGGCTGTATTAATGTTTTTTTTATTTGTTGCTATAATTTTATATAAAAATAAAATTTTATTATTGTATTTTTTGATAATTATTTTTACAAATTTATTTATTTTTATTTTTAATCCTTTTAATTTTAGAAATGCTTTAATAAATAGATTTAATATAGTTAAAGAAAATAAAGTCAAAAATATAGTTAAAGAAAATAAAGTCAAAAATATAGTTAAAGAAAATAAAGTCAAAAATATAGTTAAAGAAAATAAAGTCAAAAATATAGTTAAAGAAAATA
>JAMOTL010000092.1 GCA_027062285.1 Nautiliaceae bacterium | reverse complement strand
TTAATGTTATCATTACTATCCTTTAATCTATTTTTATACTTTTAAGCCACAAATATATTAAATAACTTCCACCTACTAATATTAATACTGTTAATATAATAAGCCAGAAAGGAACAGGCTTATCCATGAATTACCTTTTGGCATCTTTCACATAAAGCACCTTCTTCAGGAGCTAAATATCTCCAACATCTCGGACATTTATGAAGAGGTGATTTTTTAATTTTAACAACAAATCTTTCATCTTCACCTACATGGAATTTATCTATCTCTTCACCTTCAATATTATCACAAATCATACTGACATTAAAAAATTCCGCCATTTCATCTTTTAATAATTTATCGTAATTTGTCTCAATAGCAAGCTCAAGAGTATCTTTTATGACTTTTTCTTTTTTCAGTTTATCAACGATTTCATAAAATCTTCTTCTAATTTCTAAAATCTCTTCATCAAGAGGATTTTCTACGGCTGTAAGCGGTGCATATACAAAATCAAAAATATCACGTGCGTCTTCTTTTATAACTTTTGGCGCATGTTCAACAGCTTCATCCATCGTATACGTAAGTACTGGCGCTAAAAGCGGAAGAAGTTCTTTTAAAATAATTGCCATAGTACTTTGAGAATTTCTTCTTTTTGGTGAATTTGGCGCCTCACAGTATAATCTATCTTTACAAACGTCAAGATAAATAGCACTAAGTTCAGTTACGATAAAGTTATTTAAAATTTGAAAAGCTTTTGAAAAATCATATTTTCCAAACAGATAAACAACCTCATCAAATACTTCTTTACTTCTTGCTAAAATCCATCTGTCAATCATACTCGGATTATCAAGTTTAATTTCTTCAAGGTCATTTACGTTTGCCAGTAAGAATCTAACAGTATTTCTTATTTTTCTGTATTGTTCGGCTACTTGTTTTAAGATGTTTTCTCCAAGTTTTATATCGCTGGTATAATCACTCGTAGCCACCCACAGTCTTAATATTTCAGTTCCGTATTTTTTAGCAACTTGGTTTGGAGCAACTACGTTGCCTTTTGATTTACTCATCTTCTCACCCTTTTCATCAACCGTAAATCCATGGGTGAGGATAGATTTATAAGGCGCTTTTTTCTCAATAGCGGTCGATACAAGAAGTGAACTTTGGAACCAACCTCTGTGCTGGTCGCTTCCTTCTAAATACATGCTTGCCGGATATTCCCCAGCATCATATCTACCGCTTTTTAATACCGCAAACCACGTAGAGCCGCTGTCAAACCAAACATCTAAAATATCATTTACTTTTTCAAGTTTTGAAGCAAGATGCTTTTTACTCTCAGGCAAAAGCTCTTCTATACTCATTTCATACCAGGCATCAGCACCTTTTACTTTAAAAATATTATAGATATGTTCAATAATTTCATCATCAATAATAAGCTCACCAGTAGTTTTATCCCTAAAAAACGCAATAGGAACCCCCCAGTCTCTTTGACGACTGATACACCAGTCAGGTCTGTTGCTTACCATTGATGAAAGTCTGTTTCTACCGCTTTGAGGAGTAAATTCAACTTTTTCAATCTCTTTAAGCGCTCTGTTTCTTAAAGTATCGCCTTCTACTTCTTTATCCATTGCTATAAAAAACTGCTTAGTGGCCCTGAAAATCACTGGATTATGACATCTCCAGCAATGCGGATAACTGTGCGTAAATTTATCCGCTTTTATTAAATTTTCTCCAAGAAGCTCTAAAATTTTAGGATTTGCTTCAAAAATATGCATTCCCACAAATTCTTTTGGCAGTAGACCTTCTTTTAAAAGAATTTCGCTGTATTTTCCTTCATCGTCAACCGGTTGTAAAATATCTGAGTATCCGTATTTGAGCCAAACTCTGTAGTCTTCTTCACCATGTCCAGGAGCTGTATGAACGCACCCCGTACCTCCGTCCATTGTAACGTGTTCGCCAAGTAAAATTACAGAAAGTCTGTTATTTAAAGGATTTACGGCTTTTAAACCTTCTAATTCTTTTGGGTCAAATTCTTTTATTATTTCACCCTTAACCACACCCTCTTCTTTTAATCTTTCATAAAGAGGTTTTGCCACGATATAATTATCGCTTGTAAGCACATAAGGAGTTTCCGGATTTAAAGCGATTCCCATATTCGCAGGAAGCGTCCAAGGAGTCGTAGTCCAGATAATAATTTTTGCGTGTTTAGTTCCAAGTGCTTTATTTGCTTCTTTACTTAAAGGAAATGCTACGTAAATAGAATAATCCTCTTTGTCTTCATATTCCACCTCAGCTTCAGCAAGAGCGGTTTTATCATGCATACACCAAAATACTGGTTTGCTTCTTTCCACTAATAGCCCCTCTTTGGCTATTTCAGCTAAAGCTTTGTAAATATCGGCTTCAAATTCAAAATCCATTGTTTTATAAGGATTTTCCCAATCTCCAATCACTCCAAGAGATTTAAACTCTTCTTTTTGAATTTCAATGAATTTTGCGGCATGTTCGCGGCAGAGTTCTCTTATTTTTGTCTTAGGAAGCTTTTCTTTTTTTTCACGTCCGATTTTCTTTTCAACCTGTTGTTCAATCGGAAGTCCGTGACAGTCCCATCCCGGAACATATCTAATATCAAAACCTTGAAAATAGTAGTATTTATTTATAATATCTTTTAAAATTTTATTAAGCGCATGACCGATATGTATATGTCCGTTGGCATACGGAGGTCCGTCGTGAAGATTAAATTTATCTTCCCCGCGTCTGTTTTCTTTCATTCTTTCATAAACGTTTTCACTAAACCATTTTTTATATCTTTTTGGTTCGTTTTGAGGTAGATTTCCGCGCATCGGAAAAGAGGTTTTCGGTAAAAGAAGAGTATCTTTATAATCCATAGAAGTTTTCCTTTTTTACAGGGTATTATAGCAAAATTATCCTGCGTTTGTGATGACTTTTACAATATTCGGGTCCGCTGGATAAAAATAATTTTTTTCAGGATAATCAAATTTATTTAAAATATAGCGAATAACATTTATTCTAGCCCTTCTTTTATCATTCGCATCCACTTCCACCCATGGAGAATAAGGAGTGGCCGAGAGATCAAACATTTCCTTTTTATATTTCATATATAAATCATATCTTTTGTAACTTTCCCAATCAAGAGATGATAGTTTCCAGTTTTTAAGTGGGTTTTTTTCTCTTTCTTTAAACCTTTTATACATCTCTTCTTTACTTATTTGAAGCCAAAACTTAGTAAAACTTATGCCTTCATCTATAATCAAATCCTCAAATTTAGGGACCTGTCGAATAAATCTTAAATACTCTTCATAAGTACAAAATCCAAATACCCTCTCAACAGTCGCGCGGTTATACCAGCTTCTGTTAAAAAACACCATCTCTCCACCTGCGGGAAAATGCGGCACGTAGCGCTGGAAATACCACTGGGTTTTTTCTCTGTCGCTCGGTTTAGGAAGAGCCACACTTCTGACAACTCTCGGGTTTAAATGCTCTAAAATTCTTTTAATCGTACCGTCTTTACCGGCAGTATCAATCCCGTCAAAAGTAGTTAACATTCTTTTATTGTTATTTACAATCCATGCCTGAAGTTTGACTAATTCTATCTGAAGTTTTAATA
>JAMOTL010000091.1 GCA_027062285.1 Nautiliaceae bacterium | reverse complement strand
ACTATAATTGTTTTTCTTGTAGATTTTAGCTCGTTTTTTAAAAGTTTAAAATTTCTTATATATCTTGCAAGCTCTTGCGGGGGAGTATTTTCATTTACGAAAAATCCAACATCTTGAAGCACAAAAACAGCATCTGCTGTATAGTTTGAAATCTCATTTAACATTAAATTTAAATCATACACTTCACTCATAGGCTGCATGGCAGGCATTACTCCATCAGGGCTTATATCCCTCCACCCTTCAACACTATTCCACAATACTAAACTTTGATTTAAGCTATAAGAGATTGATTTTAAATCTTTTATAACCTCATCCTCTTCTATCGTTTCTATAAAAATTAAAGTATCTCTTGCTGAGATTGAATCCGCTACTTTTAAAGTTAAATTATTCATAATTTCTCCTTTCAATAATTTCCCATTTCTGTTCTTTTTCGTAATAATCTTTTAAATCAACATCAAATAGCTCTAACTTCTCTTCTGGTTTTATAAATTGTTTTATCTCTTGATATTCAAAAAAGTTAATTTGATGTTCTTTTTGTTCTATTTCCTCGATTGTGTTAAAATAGATAAAATCAATTCCGTTAAAATTAAATCTCTTTAATCTTTCTGGATTAAATTCTACTTTTTGACGCTCAATTTCATATTCAAAAGCTAAAAGGGGGCTTTTTTCAAACATTTCATCAATTATCTCATCTAATATTTGAAGTTTTTCTTTTAAAAGAGTCTCTTTTTTTATCTTTTTACTCTCAAATTCATTTTCTAAAATACAATTAATCGCTTCAAGTTTTTTTAATTTGTCATTTGCACTTTTATAACATGCAATTGATAAGGATAAAACATTGCTATCATACCTAAATACCTCTTTTACTTTATTACCATTTACATAAGCATAATAGTAATCATCTTCATTTATTTTTACAAAATTCGAAAAATTCTCTTTTTTTACTTCAAACTCGTTTTCTAAAAACCTGCTGACCGCAACGCCTCTTTCACTCTTTACATAAAAAAACTTTACTTTATCTCCTCTTTTAGGAGACTTTTTATAAAAATTTTCAAACTGCTTAAAAGTAAAATAGACATTGCCTATGTTTGATTTTATAAACCCGTATTTTTTCTCTTCGTTTATAAAATTTACTTTTCCTCTTGCAAAATCTCCTCTCTCATCTTTTATAAAAATATATTTTTCTATTTCTTTATCATCTTTTCTGAATTTAACTTTACCATCCTCTTCAATATAATAAACTAAGTCCCCAATTTCAGGAGAAGATTTAAAAAATTTTTCATAAAATGCAACTGGAAGCCTTTTGCCATCAAGTATAAAATATTGCTTATTTTTTGGAAGTGTAGGCATTTGGTTATAAAAATATATTGCCGTTTTTCCTTTTGGGGTATTTTTGTATTTAAAAATTACCTTCTCATTTTTTTCAGGAGATCTGTTAAAAGCCCTCTCAAACGTATTCACAAAGAAAAAAACATCTCCAACTTCACTCCTTATAAACCCAAACCCCCTGCTCCCTACATTCTTAATTTCCCCTTCTACTATAAACCTATCACTCTTTACAACATCTTCAATTACTCCGCTTTTTGGTACTAAAACTCTTTTTTCTATTCTCCCAAAAGAAGGAAAAAAACACTTATAAAACTCTTTTGTAAATTCTACATCAATAGCTTCCATTCCTTTAAAAGTTTTTTTAAGTCTAAATTTTACCTTGCTCTGTTTTGTAAATCTGCCCTTTTTAAAAACAACCGTCCCAAGAAGTTTTGGATAAGTTACAAGAATAATTCCATCTTCTCTTTCCAAATCCCCTATCACACTTCCAAAATACTCAACAGGAGAATAGGCTACAAATTTTTTAACTTTATCCATTCTCTCATTTTCAAACTCAACTTCCGCTATATCTCCATCCTCCACTTCCATCGGCAAATTCAAAACAGGACTCTCTTTATCTTCAAAAACTATTTTTCCAAATCCCTTTTTTATTAATGAAACTTTACCTCTCATCTAAAAATAGCCTTCAATTTTTCTAAAAGTTTATTTTCATCTAAGAGTTCTTCTTTTCCTATTACATCATACCCGCCTCTGTTTCTTTTATCCCCTATCTCTTTTTTTACTCTTTCCATCTCTTCCTTATCTCCAAAACCGACTACAACAAATTTACCGCCTATCCCGCTTATCTCTTCAACCCTCTTATCAACTTCAAATGTTTTAGATTTAATTAATTTCTTTGTTTTATCAGTAGTTACACTAAATCCATAAAGAGTGTATCCTTTTGAGACTACTACATCAAGCTCAAACTCAGCTCCTTCTTTATTTAAAATTTCAACATTCCATAAAATATCATTAATTTTTAACTCATCTTTATATTTATTTAAAACATAAAACAGATATTCTTCTAAAAATACACCTCTTATAAATCTTTGTAACTTTTCAAGCTTTTTATTAGAGATATTTTCTATATCAATAGGCACCTCTTTTAAAGAATCTTTCCAATTCAAACTTTTTAGCTCTTTAAATTTTTTATCCCACAACTCAACAAAAAACTCTTTCTCTTCATTTTCTAATTTATCAAATAAAAACCTAACAAACTCCTCACTAAAAAATTCACTGTTTTGTGTTTTATAACCTTTGAGTCTAAATCCTTCAAGAGTCAATAAATCTTTAATCTTAAAATGGACTAAATCTTCAAATGTTCCATTTTTTGGAAAAATATCACCTCTTTTTAAATAAATCTTTTTACTAAAATCAATATCAGAAAATATTTTATCCTCGCAACTGTATTTATCAACCACCAAAAAAGCTCCTATACCCATTGATTTTGTTCCACCTGTATAGTTTAAATGAATCTTTTTTGGTTTTAATTCATCCAATTTCTCTCTTATTGCACTTTCAATTTTTTCAATATTCCTCACATCATCTCCGATATTAATTCCCTCAATCTCAACATTAAAAAAGTTTTTTATATTATTAAAAATATCCTTAGTTTTTTCAGTATAAACTAATAAAACTTTATCGCATTTAAAAAATTCATTATCTTTTGTAAAATAATCAATAAATCCGTATAAGAAATTTACATTATTTCCTATTAAAAGAGTTAATAAATTCATCCTTTCTCCTTAAATTTTTAGAAAATAATATCCAAATTTAGCATCAATTTTTGACTACTTTTTAAAATATCCATATCCAACTGCTGTTTTTGCCCCAATTCCAAACTCTTTTAAAGACTTTTCCAAATTTTCTTTTACAAACTCTAATACTTTTCTCTTATCTCCCTTGATATCAATTTCAAGATTTTCTTTTACTCCAAAAACAAATTTAAATTTACCTTCCACTACCAAAAAAGGAATAGGCACTGGGCTTTGGTCATCTGTTGGATAAACTTTATTTTTATCATCACTATAATAATCTTGATAATGAGGATTTATAATATCTTTAAAAATTTTCAAATCTCCAATAGGAAAAGCATCAAAAAAAATTACTTTTCCCTGACTTTTTTCACTTCCAAAAATTTTCTTAAACCAATCTTTATCTATCGCCTCTTTTTCATTATTATTAAAACGTTTCTCTATCAAATAACTCCTAAAACTCCCCTTAATCGCACTTCCTGGGATATAAGGCACTCCATAAATATGATGAAGAGTAAGAGAAGTTTCATAAACAGAAGCCCCTCCAAGACCTATTATAAGTCTTTCATCTGCTATAAGTTCTAATTTATCCCTTATTAAGTTTAGCTGTTCTATTTTTTTATAATAATTTTGAGCGATTCTTTCATAATTTTCAGGCACAAATGGCTTAGGTAGTTTGTTCTTTTTATTTTCAAAATTATAAACTTCTATTTTATTTAGATATAAAGAAAAATTATCTATCTTTTTTACATTTTCTAAAATTTTAGTAGTATCTATTGGTAAATAATACTTTTTATGAAATTTTTTTAAAGTTTGTTTTTCTTCTAAATTTACAGATTCATCTAAAAAACTTCTATTCAATTCTATGACTTTACCTCTATTCCTTTTCTTAGCCGGTTGTTTATTCTTCTTTTTCTTCGCCATCTTCATCCTTTTCAATCATTCCCTCAGCAAATCTTCTAAGCCATACAAAAAGCCCCATTACCTCGTTTGTAACTCTTCTATATTCTGGGGATGGTAAATTAATCATCCATCTTATCAACTCTTCTTCATCTTTTTTTATTTTTCTTTCTTCTTTTAACCACTTCTCAACTTGCTTATAAATAACTTCGTAAGTCCCTTTTTTAGAATACATAAAAGCAAAAGTAGCGGCAAGTCCGTTTGTTTGTATGAGAGATGGAATTTTTTTGACATAGGATTTATACTCTTTTGATTTTTTTGAACTTTTACCATTTTCACTAACAAATTCTTCTACTTTTTCATAAGCAAACTCTGCCCTTTGCTTTTCTAAATCCCTTATAATGCTTTTATTTTTGCTCATTATCATCCTTTAGATTTTCATTATTTATAACAATCTCACAAATTCCTTTTCCAATAGTTGCGTTTGCTCCTATTTGGATAACATTCGGACACTCTTTGAAAAAATTTAATACATCTTCTTCACTCTTTAATTTTTCTTTATATCTTTCTTCAATTGGAGCAAATACCGGGCTTGCCATTGCTAAACTATACATTACGCTCTCAGCCGGTAAATACTCCTCTGTAAATAAAGCCCCATCTTTAACCGTGCCCGTTGAATTATCAATTTTTGTCCTTGTGATAACCTCTGTAAATTGAGTTACAAAGTCTTTAAATACATCATCTTCTACCACAATCAGCTTTTCTTTTATTTCATCAATTCCTATCTCTTCTGCAAAAAATTCAGCTAACTCAGTAGTTTTTTTATTTTCATTAACATTACTAAAAGAATACTCCTCTAAAATCACCACATTATCATCAACTTTGATTTTAGAATCTTCTGTAATGGTATTTTCATTTGGTATTTCAAAAGTTTTTTCAACTTCACAAATCTCTAAATCTTTCTTAAATCTTTTTAATACATAAGGACAGGTTATCCAAGCAAAAGTCCCTTTTACCGATTTTACAGGAAAAAGTAAAATTCTTGCATCACTAAAACCAATAGCCCCGGCATATTGACCTTTTTCTTTAAATATTTCCTTAGCCTCTTCACTTGCATTAGTTTCGTCATATCCAAATACCAAATGAATTTTTATTTCATCTTTTCCACTGTTTTCAAAAGCCTCCCTAATACTCCCCTTTAAACTGCTACCTTCAATTTTTGGGTAGTTTGTATGAGATTCCCTTTGAATTGGCATATCCACTATCCCTAAATCCTGCCCACTTCCTACATGCATTGGGCTAATATTGTGAATATAAAAAATCTTAGTTTTTTTATACATTGTTTCTCCTTATTTATTAAATTCTTGTTCTAAAATTTGAGCAATTTTTTGAGTTTCTTTAAAATTTCTACCACTTGTTTTAACTAAAATAGTTGCTTTTTCTTCATTCGGAATTTTTATTTTTATAACCCCTGTTTGCCCTTGCGGTTCAATTTCAAGTATAAAATCTTTTTTTCTTGTCTCATATTCAGCAGAACCAAGTATTTTACAAACATAAGGATTCTTAATAAGTTTTTTTCCAAATGATTCAACCTTTTCTTTATCGTGATGTCTTCCTCCATCTATATTAAAATCCTTTTCATTACATTCTAATATCTCAATTTCTTTTGTATTTAAATAATCTTCTAATAAAATATCACCTATTGGAGAAGTTGTAATTCCATCTTTATCTTCAAAAAATAAATATTCTACTTCTTTTTGAACATTAAAAGGAGTATTTTTTAATAGTCTTTCAAACTCACTTTTTGAGATATAAATTTCCTCATTAATTTTTTCAAAAATTACTGCTAAGTATTTGATAAATTCTTTATTTATTTCAAAAGGAAAAGGAGGAACCTCTATTAAATAATTTGATTTTTCATGAATATAAGCTAAATTTATTTTTTTATAAGAAGCAACATGCGTCATAATAGGAATAATAATTTTATATCCTCCAGAAATATTATAAATTTCTCTATATCCAGATGTTAATTCAATTAATCTTTTAATTAAATTTTTAGAACCTTTTTTAATTAAATCTCTATCATTTACTTTTACATTCAATCCCTCAATCACATTCTTCTCATTAAAATCAACTTTTACTATTTTCCCATCAAAATTGTTTTTTTCAAAATATTTTTTTAAAAGTTCTGCTACAATGTAACCTTTTAGGGTATCCGTAGCAATTAAAACCACTTCAAAAATCTCATTATCATATTTTTCAATAATCTTCTTAATAGTATCTATCTCAGCTGAATTAAATTCGCTTAATCTTTTTTCTATATTTTCAATGTATTTTTTTATCTCTCTCTTTTTTCTCTCTTTATATTTAAAATATTCCTTATCCATATCTTTTAAAGAAACTTCTAATTTTTCGAGTAAAGAAGTCCCAACAGTTGTAATAATTTTCATTTTTTCTCCTTATAATCAGCTATAATTACTTTTCCAAAGCCTTGTTTTTTATACTCCTTATTATCTATGATATTATCAATTTTTAAAATATCCTCTTTTTTTCCATCTAAAACCCTAAAATAATAAACACTCCCAGCCGGCACAGCTTTATACATCGATTTTGGAGAATTGTGCTTCATATCCCATCCTCCAATATATTCGCTTTTTCCAAGAGAAGCAGCTATTAATTTAATCCTAACTCCATTAATTTTGCCTTCAAAATTTTCATTTAAAAAATCCGGATACCATCCGTTTTTAAAAATAGCAGGAGTTAAAAGATACATTTTAAAAATATCTCCACTCATTTTATCTATTTTTGGAATATCTAACTCATTAAACTCTTCATAGGATACTGCTTTACCTTCACCTCCTAACCTAAGAAGCCCTTTTTTCTTTAATTCTATACCCTCAAAATCAACTATCAAAGATAAATTTGTATATCTTTTTGCTCCAACTCTATAAATTTTACCCTCTTCAACATTTTTAATACTTTTATTAAGCCCTATCCCAATTTTTGATTCTGTTAATATATAATCAGAAATTTCTTCAAAAGAAAATCCATCTTTTCCTTTTAAATATTTTTTAAAAGATAATTTGCTTATAAAAACATCTCTTTTTTCAATATCATCATCTTCTGCTTCAAAAATAAAATCTAAATTATTTGAAGTAGAAAAGTTTTCTTTTAAATCAAAAAATTTTAATTTTTCATTGTAAATATATAAATCTTGCGGAATTTTAAAAATCAACTTCTGCTTATTAGTATCATAAAAATAAACTCCGTTAATTTTCAAATTTTTAGTAACATCTTTATCTGTATTAGATAAACTAAAATCTAAATTATTTTGAGAAAAATAAGCACTTCTTATCGCCCCATAAATTACTGATAAACTTGGAAAGTTTAAACTCTCAGCCCAATTATCATCACTATTTCCAAAAGGTTTTCCGTCTCTAAAAAAAAGAGTATCTATCGCTTCTAATTTTATAATCATTGCACTTCCCTATTTAAAAATTTTATAAAATTCAATAAATGAGAAAAATTTCTAAAATCCTTATAAAGTTTAATAATAGAATCTAGCAACTCTTTATCATTAATTTCAGATTTATTTAAAAGCCTTTTTAATTCAACTTTAATAAGTTTTTTTATATTCAAGCTACCTTCTATCAAATTAAACTCTTTTTCAAGCTTACCTATAAAACCATCAGAATAATTCTTCAATCTCTTTTGAACTTCAACTAAATCATCCAACTTTTCAAACCCTATACTTGCCTTTCTAATCTCACCACTTCTTTTTAATACCATAAAAGTAATAGCATTTTTCCTTTTATTATTAAATTCTTTTGCTGTTTTTTCAGCTTCTCTGACTTTTCCTAAAACATAAGCAAGGGGAGTTTTATAATGAGCTACCACAACCCCGGCAGAAAAAGTAAAATCTTTTTTCAATTCAAAATTTTCTTGTAAAGGTTTATTTACAATCTCATCCCACTTTTCTCTCAAATCTTTTAAAACTTCAAACATATAGTTCAAATTCACAAACCCCAAAAAGTCATCTCCACCTGCATATACTGCTTCTCCTTTTGGAAATTTCACAATCTCTTTTGCTTCCATAGAATAAACGGATAATCTCTTACTCATAAATCTATGAAACTCTTTTATATCTGCGTTTAAATTCTTGCCACTCAGCCATTCTCCCATACTATCACCATCAAACATAATAACAGCATAATAAGAAGTTTGTTTGAAATTCTTTTCTTTAAGCAATTTATTAAATTTTTCCCACTCTTTTAAAAAGTCTTCTAATTTTTTATTTCCTAATAATCCTTGCTCTTTTAGATATTTTTCTGTTAAATTTTCTCTAAAAAAGAGTTGAGAGTTTTTATTTAATAATTTAAAATCATTTCTTTCCACTTTATCAAAAATGTGCATTAAAGCTATATCAGCAGTAGAATCAAACTTGCCTTTTTTTACATTTCCATATCTTCTTTTTACATAACAAACTCCACAAAGTCCCTCATTTTTCTGAGCTATTTTATTTTTTTTAGGTTTGTCATTTTCATATTGCTCTTTTGGAAACTTTAATTTTCCATTATAAATAACTACGTTTCTTTCCCCACAAATACTACACTTTCTTCCCTTTTCACCCTCTCCATTTCCAAGTTGATTAAAAAATCTCGTATTTTTAGCACCAGCAAGCAGTTTTTCTACTTTATCAAAACCACTTTTATAATTACTCTCAATCTCACTAACAGCCCAATAAAAAGTGAAATAATTTTCTAAATGTTCATAAATTTTTGGATGATTTAAATCATTAAGTCCTCTTAAAAATTTTAATAATTTATCTTCAATATCTTTTGCAATATTTTTAATTTCTTCAATTCTTTTATCTTTAAACTCAACCAAAAACCGATTTGGATAAGAAACTTCTTTTTCTTGCAAAATTGGAAAAATAAATTCTCCACCTTCTTTTTTACAAATCCTCATTCCAATTTCACTCATACAACTCAAAATATCACTACTACCAAAAAGGTCTTTTAGCTTCCTACTTTGGACTATAAAATCCTGCACCGGTGTTATTGCAAAAAGGAGTAAATAACTCATAATATCATTCCTTTAAAGTCATTAAAATTTTTCCAGCAACCTCTACCGTTTAAAGAGGTAATAATAGGTCTAAATATTTTACCTTCTTTCAAAACACTTATCCATACAGGCGAAGCATATCTTGGAGAAGCCCTACCAAAGCAAGGATATTTATGAGTAGCAAGTCCTATTTTTTTTAATAACTCATTATAATTATCATATTCTTTTCCAATTTCTATATTTTTAATATATGGATATTTTCTTTTACTTTTAAAATTTTCATCATTAAAACTAAATTCTGGGTTTATTTGCTTAATAACTTTCTTAATAATATTATCATCATTTAAACGTTCAAATTGAAAATCCTCTCCATTAATCTTTAAAACTTTAATACTTCCAAACCCTCTTCTTGCTCTTTGTCCAAATCCTCCTAAAACCGTAGAAAGTATAAAAATATTTTTTATTTTTTCTAAATTTTTACCCTTAAACTCAATTTCAAAAGTTTGATTTGGACTAAATCCCTCAATCATAAACAAAGGTTGTCCATTTCTTAACTTATGAGGCAAAGGATTAAATCCTTCCTTATTTAAATTTTTATCCCTTATCCTCATCCTAAAACTACTTTTCTTACTCGTATTCCCAAAAATTTTCGCTTCTTTTCCTTTTAACTCTTTTAAACTTAAATTACCATTTATTGCCCTCCACCAAAACCTCATCACTCCCTTAAAACTCTGCTCTCTAAGCTCAGCCCTTTTCCCATCAGCCCCGTGCATCAAAAGAGGAGTTACTATCTCACATTTTATTTTCATAGACTCCATACTAAATCCTTACTCCGTAATCTCACAAATCACCCACCCAAACGGTAATAAGTTATTATTTGTCTGCCCAAGTCCAAACAGCCATGAAGTTGTTTCCTGATCCAGAGTTTGCCAGCGAATAGGCTTTCTTTTAGGACCTCCTCCGCTCTCTTTTACTCTAATTTTTCTCAGTCCGTCAATTGTAACCGCTCTTGCTTGGGAAAATTTACCAACCCTTAGCAAAAACTGATTGTCTTTAAGTTTTAATCTTTTTGCAAATTCCCAAAAACTGTTAGAAAAATATTCATTTGTAAAATCATCCACTTCTTTACCTCTAAAATAAGCATAACCATCTACCATCTGTTCAAAAATAGGCATATAATGCTCATTACATGCTTTTTTTATCTCATTTATATTTACTTTATAATCCTTCTCACACGCATTTTCTTTTAAGGTAATCTCAAATTCAAATTCGCTTTGCTGCTTATCGCTTGAATAAATAACTTCTATCTGTTGATTAGGACCTGTTTGGTCATCCCCATCAAACCTTTCTCTGTTAAGGGCATATCCGATAATAGAATAGGTCTTTAGAGGCTTTGAATCACTAACGCTTACATATTTAAAAATATTTCCGTCTTGAGAAGGAATACAGTTTTTAAACATTCTGTTAAAAAGTTTTTTATCCTTTTTATAAATATATTCTCCAAATGCAGTAAGCAGTGCCCCTTTTAAACTGCTGCCGGGAATATAAACCTGATAAGGAGTGTTTGAAAATCTAAGGGTTTTATGGATATTAAAGTTTTTAAAAACCTTATCTTTTTTTCTCTCAACCTGAACAACTTTACCAAGTTTGTTTTTATATTCAGCCTCTAGCGCTTTGCTGACCTGAACTTTTTTAAAAGCAACTTTTTTGGCAACTTCCTTGTTTTCTTTTATGAGCCTGTGAATTTCAAACAAAGAATCGTTTGAATGTTTCTCAACAGCCTTTAAAAATTTCTTTTTCATATTATCATCCAAATTTGAAAAAAAATCCACCTCATCAAATTCATATAAATACCCATTATCAATCACATAATTTGTAGGTTCATACTCTTCGCCCATGCCTATATGAACAGGAGTGATTGCTTTTAGTCTGATTTTATATTTTTTCATTTTATATCCTTAATAGGAACTAAAATAGTAAACCCTTGATGAACCGTATCTTCATAAGCAGAAATATCAGTTATTGCTTTTCCTATAAATTTTTTAGGCTCATTAAGTTTTATTACACTTGCAGTATCAAACATTAAAATAGGTTTTTTAAAAGCATTTGTATGAACTCTATTTAATCCGTGTTTTCCAAATCTTACAAATGTTGAATAATAAATCTCCTGTGCATCTTCATCAAGTACAAAAGGAGATAAGCTCATAAAAGTATTACTATCCAAATCAAAATTTTGAGGAATTAGTTTTATCTTCCCGTTTTCTTTTTCAAATTCAAATCTGCCTTTTCCACTGCTTACATCCTTGCCGTAACCAAAATTTTCAAAAAACTCCAAAATTTCAATAAGTTTATCTTTACTTAACTGACTTTCATCAAGCAGAAAATAAATATCCCTTTCATTTAAAGTAATTTCCCTAACCCCATAAGGAGCAAACCTCTCAGAATCCGTAGTAAAAGTCTGATAGTTAATACTATTTTTTACAATCTCATACGATTCTTCCACAAAATCTATTTCTTTATCTTTTTTAGCACTTTTATAATTTCCTTCTTTTAAATCCTTCCAACTAACCCATTTTTTCTTTCTGGCTTCTTTTTTATCTGTTTCATTTAACATATGCATTGGAAGGTTTGGTTTTGGCAGATAGTCTTTTGCAAACCCATCGGATACAATCAAAAAAGGCTTTTTGTTTTTATAGTTTGTTAAAAGTTTATTTAACTCATCCTCCCCAAACTTATACAAAATCATCCAGCATAAATGACCAAAAATCGTATCCCCTTTTAAAGGAGTGGCAAAAGAGGTTTTTGGTTTTAATGTAACTTTATAGAGTTTCATTATTTCCCTTCTTCTATAAACTCAACTCTTCCATATCCTCTGCTTCCGTTTCCGCCCAGATAATCAAGCTCAACAAGTTTCATCGCCTCTTTTAAAGAGTTTATAAGCTCTTCTTCATCATCTCCTGGCAAAATCTTAATTCTTATGTCATATTCAAATTCAGTTCCGGGAGTTACTCTTTCAGTCTGTCTTGGATGCTGAGCTGTGCCTGTGCATCTATTGATAACATTTTCATATTTTGCTTCTGTAAGTTTTCTGTTGCTTTTTTCCATTTCTTTTGTTAAATGACAATCCCCTACACTAACCCTTGTAATTCCAATATCTTTTTCCTCTAAACCTCTCTTTTTTAATACTTCTATATCTTTTTTAGTAAGAGTTGTGCCAAAAAGTTTCATTACTATTAAGGCTTTTTTTAACATCTCTTCATCATTAAAAACTGGTTTATCCAAAAATTTTGGAGAAAAAGGCTCCCCATCGCTTATCCCAACAAGTCCGTATTTCCACTCAAGCAGACTTCTCATCTTACCTTTTAAACTGCTGCCCGGAATATAAGGTTTGTTTGTATTAACATCTTTTACAACCTGATTATCAATTCCCCCTATTTTCATAGTATCATCACCGCCACCTATATGAAGTCCTGTAATTACTCTTATTTTCCCTTTTAGTGTTTTAATTTCCATTAGTTACCTCCTTTAAAAAATCCTAAAACTGCTTCAAAAAAATATTTAAACACCTCAAATTTCTCTTTTCCTTTCTTTTCATCATAAGGAATCTGAGCCAAACACTCTTCCATCATTTTTTGAAACTCCATGCTTACTACCCCTCTTGCAACACCGTATGCAACCTTTGAATTTAACATCTTCACAAAAGGATAAACATCCAAAAAGCTCTTATCTTTCATCTCTTCTTGCAATTCCAAAATTTTGTCATAGTAGTTTCTGATTTGTGTTTTTTTGGTTTTATAACTTACAGCATCCGCCCATTCTCTTGCCACTGTATTTAAAAGTTCCGGTTCTTTTTTTAAATCTAAAATAATTTTTGGTGGTTGTTTCATTATTTACTCCTTCTTTTGTAGATATATTCAATTAAAGAGGCTTTAAACTCTTTTGGGGTGTTTTCTATTTTTTCATTCAAAAATGCCAAAAAGTCATTATCTTTTTCACTTATGTTTCTTCTGTAAAAATAACAAAGCTTTGATTTCCAGATGGATTTTTTAATATCTTTTTCCATTTCAATTCTCATATCAGCCAAATCAAGAAGCCTGTAAAGTATTGTGGTTTTTACTTCATAAGTTTCTTCAAATTTCTTAAATTCTTCCAATACCTCTTTTCTTACCATATTGTAAAAATCCCAATTTAAGGTATATCCAAAAACACTTACAGCATCTTTTTTAATATATCCTTCCTTGCACTCTTTTACTTCTTTACATAATTTATCTGTTTTTTTGCAGCAAAAATCTTTTGCACTCTCAAGCGCTTTTTCCGCAAATTCCGCAATAAAATTAACAGGCTTGTTTGCCTTGCTCATAATAAGCCCGGTAGAAAAAGAGAGCCTGTTCTCGGTAAATCTTTTAAAATCACCTCTTACATTTTTAGCAAGTTCTATTGTCTTATCCCAAGCCCCCAAAACAAACAGGTCATCCCCTCCGGCAAATACCGTATAAAACGGTTCTTTTTGCATAAAAGAAATAGGCACATACACACTAAAATAATAATCCACCATTTTTGCAAAAAAATTAAATTTAGAAAAACTGTCAGTAACTTTGCTTGTTTTTATAAAATCCCCCATTCCATCGGCATCACCTTTTAATGCCATAATAGCTTCAACGCCTTTTGTTCTTTCATTATTTTCTATCCCTTCTTCTACACTCAAAGCTGCTAACTCTTCAAGAGTTAACACTTCACCATTTTTAGTAGCCACATAAGAACTAAGCTCCCATTTTTCATACCCCTTAAACTCCTCATCTGTTCTAATATCATAAAGAGCCACATCATCTTTAAGCTTTACAGAAGAAGGATTATCAAAAAAATGAAGATAATACCCTTTAAACACCTCAATGTCATTATCTTTTTTTTCTTTACTTATTGCCAAAAACCTGTTGTTTACAAGATTTTTTCCAATATCCACAAAATTTTTACACACATCACATATTACATATCCTTCTTTTGACTCTCCTTTTCTTTTTTGGCAAAAATCACATAAACTCTGATTATCAATCCCCTCATCAATTTTAAAAATTTTCTCTTTTATTTTATGCAGATCAAATTTTTTAAATTTTATCTCTTCTACTTTATTTGCAAGCCTTTCTCTAAACAATTTATACTCTTTTTTATTTACTAGCTCCTTTACATTGCATTCTTCATACGCAATCCCAACCCCTGTTTCTCCAAAAAAATTATCCAAAAAGAACTCATTAAACTCATCCTTTATCTTGGTAAGAATCTCAATAACTCTTTTTTCATTCGGAGCCAATATTTCGAATTTTCCGGCATGAGTTGAAATTATCGAAAAATAAGGAAGGTTTAATTTCTCTACTATATAAAAAGCAAGCACTTTTACCAAAATCTGAATATAAGCCGATTTTGCCCTAAGTGTTTTTGCCGCGTATTTTGTTTTAACCTCATCAAAAATAAAATCCTGAATACCAAAAAAATCCCCCGCTATAAGTAAAAATCGTTTCTTTTCAAAATCCCCCTTTTTTATTTCTTCAATAAACTCTTCTTTCTCTTCCATTGCACCTATAACACCCGCAAGCATTGCACTCATTCTTAAATGTTCATACAAAGGCTCACTTTTAGAAACATCTAATCTGTTTGGAATTAAAGAGGTGTATTTTTTAAAAAGATACTCAAAAGCGTTAATTTTTAAATGCTCTGCATTTTCTTTATTGGCAAAAATTTTATTAATTTTGTTTAAATCTCTTTCAAATTCATCCCAAAGCTCTTTATAACTACCTTCAACCCTATCTACAGGAAAAATATTTTTTACACTCAGTTTTTTTATAGGAAAGTATTTTTCATCACAAAAGATATGTGTTAATGGTTTTTTAATATTTTTAATATCATACTCTTCCAAATCCAGCTTATTTTCTTCAAGATTACTGATACTTATTTTATCTGCAACCCATACAATCGCCTTTTGTATATCATCTGGCATCTCTTTTTCAAAAACCGCTTTTATAAGCTCTTCAATCTCATTTTTTGGCAAAAAATTGTTTTTTTCCAAAAAGAATTTATAATAATCCTTTATATCTTTTGCCCTGTTTTGGGCTTCAAGCTCATATCTTTGCCTAAACTTCCCAATATCATGTAAAAAAGCCGCAAGTGCCAATTTTTCCATAGCAGTCCTTTAAATTTATTAAAACAATCTTAACAAAAATTTTGTAAAATCGGTGTCAAATTAAAAAATTTTTTATTCAGCAGATATCTTTTCTAAAAAGATTATCAAGCTCCATTATCGCTTCCATTAGCATTTCATATGAAAAATTTTCCTTTTTTATCCTAAGAAGAAGATCATCAAAAATAAATGAAAGCTGAATTTTTTCAATAGAACCTTCCATTTTCAAAATATATTTCTCAACTTCATCACACTCAACGTTGCATCTTTTACAAACTATCTCTTTTATTTTCTTAATAAGCTCTTCATATGCTATCTTTAAATCCAAAGGAGCATAAACCTCAATCTCCCTAAACAAAACGCTTCTAAACATAACTCTCCTTTTAAGCTTTACCAAAAATTAATACTTTAACAAGAAATTTAATCTTCCTAACCAAACCACACATAGCCATTTTGATTTTGACTCTTTTTACACCATAAGCGGCAAAAAATTATTTAACCTAACAGGAGCACCTGTCAAAATATAAGAAGTGTAATTTGCAAAGTGATATTTTAAATACACATACTAATAACAGTTTTTACCAAGAGAAATTATAAAGAATTTAAGCGACAAAAAAAGACGTTTAAAAATCTTTTGTGAGTTTTTGAAGCTTTTGCTGAAGATAAAAAGGAGAAATTATTTTCATATGCGGAAGCCATCTTTTAGCCAAAAGCAAAATCTCTTCATCAGAAGTTACATCATATTTTATTAAAAGCCCTTCTTCATCCTCTTTTACAATCCTTTGGCTTGCAAGAAATTTTTTTGCCTTAAAAAATCTTTTAGCTTCTTTATCAACCCTTACAGTCACTTCAAAAGAAGATGTTTTAAATCTGCTAAAAAGAGACTGAAAGGTATAAATAAAACTCTCAACATCCTTATCTTTTTTAAAAGTTTTTGAACTCTCTTTTATCTCTTTTATAAAATTAAACCTCAAAAACTTAAAACCGTTATTAATGTTATCATCACTAACACCAACCAAATACCAGTTTCCCTCGCTAAAAACAATTTTATAAGGCTTAAATTCAAACGTATACAATTTATCGCTTTCATAAATGATATTTAAAACTTTTTTGTATTTAATGGCACTTTTTAAAACTTTTAAAAACCTGCTGCTTTTTAACTCTTCAACAGGGGACTCTTTTACAAAATAAATATCCACATCAACAATCTTTTTTAATATTTTCTCATCAACGCCCAAAAACTTTAAAAACTCAGGATTAAGCGCCGCAACAATATGTGCAAATTTTTCAAAATCCTTAAGCTCTTCTTTGTCAATGCTTCTTTTTTTAATTTCATCCAGCTGAGGAAGTTTATAACACCCTTTTTTTGTTCTGTAAAGCTCAATGGAATAAAACTCTTCAATATCTTTTATGTATCTTTGAACACTCCTTTCACTTATGCCTTTGCTCTTTGCCCACATCTTTACACAGATTTCCCTGCCGCTTTTTAAATCCTCTAGCAGCTCCAAAATCCTTTTACTCTTCAATCTCCATCCTTCCAAGACCAAATGTGGTCTGTTTTCCAACTCCTATTAAACTTCCGAGATTCAAGAGTTTCTGAGAGTTTTCATCAATATATTCAAACTCCATCTCCCCGACAAGCCCCCCTAATTTCATTTTTGTTTTCTGTCTGTTTGAAAACCTCCCGAACTCTACAAAAGAGAAGTTTTGTTTTTTTATTTTATATTCGGGAGTAAATTCAAGCTTGGTTAAGGGTTTATTTTGAAGTTTTAATTTCCTGTGATTTATAGAGCGTAAAATTGTCTCTAAACTTACATCATCTCTTACAAAACGATTATTTTCTTTAATTCTAAGAGGAGTTTTAAAAAATATTTTATTTACTTTTTTGTTTTGATTAAATTCAAAAGCTTTATTTTCAAAATTAAAAAACTCTTTATCAAAAATCAGCTTATCGTTAAAATAGAGCTCAAAATCAATTTTTTTCCTGTTTTTTGTGATTCCAATCTCTTTAAAAGCTTTATGCAAAGCACTTATTACATACGGAGCCTTTAGTGCCGCCTCTTCAAAAAGCAACAAATCAAATTCAACTTTTCCACTTAAATCGATATTTAAAGCAAATTTGGGAGTGTCTTTTTCAAAAAAATCATAATAAAGACATCCATCTTTGGCAAAACACCCCCGACACTCTCTTGATGGGTTTATACATACGATTTTCTTAAGCCCCACCCCAAAAGCACCCCTGACGGTAGAACCTATAAATCTAAACGGCAGCACTTCGTTTGATTTTAAAGTAATTTTTGAATATTTCATCCAATCTCCTTTTTAGGTTTAATTCCCGATACTTCTTTGATTTTGTTGATTTTCGGGATGAGTGAGTTTTTGATTCTGTGTATGCTTTTGTCATACATCTCTTTTGAACCGTTTATCTGTTTGCCGAGTTTCTCATATTCTTGCGTAAAGAGTCTCATCTGGTCGTAAAACGATTCAAGAAGCCTTAAAACCTCTTTTATGTTTTCGTTTTGTCTCTCATATCTCCAGATACTCTCCACAATCCTCAAAACCGGCAGGAGAGTTGTAGGGGTTGTAAGGATTATTTTGTTTTTAAACGCTTCTTCATATAAATACGGCTCTTTTTGAAGTGCTATGTTTAAGGCGTTATCAACCGGCAAAAACATAAAAACAAATTCACTTCCCACAAGCTCTTCGTAATTTTTTTCAGACAATAATTTTATATGACGTTTTATAGATTCAACATGCTCTTTTAAATATTTCTCATCTCCCGAATTTACATATTCGACATAGGCTTTTAGGGATGTTTTAGCGTCTATTATGATTTTTTTATTCTCCGGCAGATATATCACCACATCGGGTCTATAGTTTTTAAAAGCGACCTCCCTTTCATATTCAATCCCTTTTCTAAGACCGCTTAGCTCCAAAACCCTCTCAAGAATACTCTCACCCCATATCCCCTGCGTTTTACTCTGTGTTTTTAGGGCGTCCGCTAAGTTTTTTGCTTCTTTTGAGAGGGTGTCGTTTAATTCTTTTAGATTTTTAAGCTCGTTAAAGAGCTCTCCGAACGTTTTGGTCTGCGTCAATAACACCTCATCAATACGTCTTCTGAATTCCTCCATCTCACTTTCCAAAGGTTCAAGTATTTTTGAGATATTTTTTTCACTTTTTTGTGAGGTCTTTTCCAAAACGGCATTTGCTATGTTTTCAAATATTTCTCTCGCAATCTCTTCTGACGTGCGGCTGTTTTTTAGTTTTTCTTCCAAAACAAGAGCTTTTTTTTCCATTTCTCTTAATTTATTTATCTCTTCTTTTAAAACAAAGTTTTCCTGATTCAGGTATTCAAGCTGTGCTAAAAGGCGTGAATTTTTTGATTTTAAAATCATGAGTAAAACTGCCAGCGCAAAAATCAAAGCCCCTTCGGCAATAATTATATAAATCTCCATCAAAATTCCTTTTCTATTTCTCTTAATCTTTTTATCCTCTTTTTATAATCGGGAATATACTCCTCCACAAGAGCCCAAAACTCTTTTTGGTGGTTTTTGTGTTTTATGTGTGCGAGTTCATGAACTACGATGTATTCGATAATATCCAAAGGCAGTTTTGCCAGATAATAATTAAAAACTATCGAATTTTTGGCACTACAGCTGCCCCATCTGGTTTTATTAAACCTAAAAGACACTCTGCTTGGATGTAAATTCATTTTATTTGAATAATCATACACAAAAGGCAGGACAATTTCTGGCGTTTTTTGAATGTAAAGCTCTTTTACATCGGTGGCGTTTTTTATGTATTTTTTACCTAAATAAAAATAATAGTCCCTGTTTTGAAGTTTTCTTATAATATGAGGAGCGTTTTTGAGTATAAAATTTTCTATCGTTTTTTGAGGAATAAATCTATTGGCACTTACTTCCACGCCGCTTTCGGTAATTCTAAGATAAATATGTTTTATAGGCTTTTTTATTATTTTATATTTTATTTCAACCCCGTTAAAAAATACCTTATCCATTATTTTTTCTTCATAAATTCAACGATTTTGCCGTGAAATCTAGAAAAACATAAATTCAAATCATCTTCGTATATATCTTTTAATTTATCCCA